>JAFZQR010000038.1 GCA_017620295.1 Bacteroidaceae bacterium | reverse complement strand
GAAAAGACCCATTGAGGATTCTTACGAATCGGAAAAGAGCAGAAGAATCATTTTCGATGACACGCTGCCTAAGTGGAATTATATTGTCAAGTGTGCATAGGAACCAAGAACTTTAGGAAGTTATTTTTTTACCAATACTTAGCCATGAAAGTCTTTGTAATTATTGTCACATACAATGCCATGCACAGTAACTGGATAGACCGTTGCATGAAGAGCTTGGCCGAGAGTTCAGTGCCAGTGATTTCTGTAATCATTGACAACGGCTCGACCGATGGCACCCGCGACCATGTACCAGCTGCCTATCCTGAAGCAGTGTGGCTTCCGCAGGAGCGGAACCTGGGTTTCGGTCAGGCTAATAATGTTGGACTTCGCTATATGCTGGAACAAGGTGGTGACTATGCATTGTTGTTGAACCAGGATGCAGCTTTAGCACCGGATGCTGTAGAGAAGATGGTGGAGGCGTCTGAACCTGATACGTTGGTGTCTCCGCTCCAGATGAATGGCGATGGCAGTCGCCTGGATTTCATCTTCAAACAGAAGTTGCTGATGCTCACCCAGTCGGAGATATTTGACGATTTGTTTGCCAACCGTCAATTGCGGAATGCATATGAAGGGGGTAACTATTCTGCTGCTTGCTGGATGATACCGAGGCATATTGTGGAGATCATAGGAGGGTTCAATCCAATATTCTTCCATTATGGGGAAGATGATAATTATCTGGACCGAGTCAAGTATCATGGATGTAGGGTAGTGCTTGCTGCTAATGCTAGGATGTACCACGACAGGGAGGTGCATGGCAATCAGAAAGTGTTCAACAAGAATGCTTATCGCAGGGAGATGCTATATGAGATATGCAATATCAACTCTTCGATGTTTAAGGTTATGAGGGTTTGGGCATTAAGGCTGTATCATTCATATGCATATCAACTTCGAGACCACAGCTATCGTCCAGGTACGTTTATATGTCAACTAGGATGGTTCATGATGAACATCAGGAAGGTGGCACATTCTCGTAGAATAGATCGACGTATAGGTCAAAATTGGTTATAGTCACATTGACATAAGGATGATGGGTAAGACAGAACTATCAATCGTAATGCCGGTATTCAACAAGGCGGAGATGGTGTCTGAGATGATAGACAGCATTCAGGCTAATGATTACCATGATTGGGAACTGGTGATTGTGGATGACGGTTCTACAGAAGACACTATTGCCTGCCTCACCCGATACGTACAGCGTGATTCACGTATTCGTCTGGTGAGACGTGAGCGACAGCCGAAAGGTGCCCCTACATGTAGGAACATTGGCTTCGAACAGGCACATGGTGACTATGTAATCTTCTTCGATTCTGACGACTACATTACACCCTCCTGCCTGAGTACACGTGTGGATGCCATCAAGCAGCACCCAGATGCTGATTTCCTTGTGTTCCCGTCTGTACAGTATAAAGGCGGTAGAATGGAATATGGGTCGGCGGAACGTGCCTATGGCTATCAGGTATTCAAAGATGATATCTCGGCGTTTACAAGGAAGACACTTCCATTTGTTGTATGTAATAATATTTACCGGAGGAATGCGCTCCTTGAACATCATATAGTATGGGATACGCAGCTACGTTCCTTACAGGACTCTGATTTCAATATGCAGTGCCTGCTGGCAGGTATGCGCTATGAGTATGTCTTGACAAAACCAGACTATGGCTATAGGATAGAGACGAATGATAACTCCATAACCAAGCGTATCTCAACCATCGAACATTTGAAGAGCCATGTCTATGCCTTGGACAAAATCTACAATCTGGTGCAACAGAAGTACCGGCATCGTTATGACTGGGATTTGTTCCTCGGGGTGTTATTTATCTTCCAGATGGTGTTCGTAGATGAACTCAATGTGGCAATAGCAAAGGAGATGCAGCTTGTGGTGCGCAGTCATAACACATTTCATGGAATGATATTCGCTCTTATGCTGGCATGTATGCGTATGCTGAACTGCATCATGCCATGTCTGTGGGCAAGGAAGCTGTCAATGTCATTGTATCTGATTTGGCTTGGCCGCGAGATGAAGAATAGCGAAAAGGCACGGCTTGAGGCTATGTCTGGGATTGAGTAATAGTATATACGTGTAAATGATGAAGAATATTGCAATATTGATATTACGTGTGCTGGGGCGTGTGGGAGCTGTGTTGTTCCCGCGTGTGCTATGGCATGTGCTGGGCAGTATCAGGAACTACACCTATACAGGTGCGTTACAACACCGTTTTGCAAGCTTCGGGTCGTCCGTGTTCGCGTGGAAAGTGATGAAACTGGAGGGTGAACGCTATATCCACGTGGGCGATGACAATGTTTTTGAGCCTGGCTTGCAGCTTACAGCATGGAAGGATGGCGACAATCAACCAGAGATAAGAATAGGCAACAGATGCCTGTTCCGCAACTTCTGTCACATAACAGCTTTTAATCAGGTCGTCATAGGTGATGACCTCCTGACAGGAACCAATGTACTGATAACGGATAACTCGCACGGCGGTACGGATCACGCTATGTTGTCAGTTCCTCCAAGAATACGGCCTCTGGTTTCGAAAGGTAGGGTGGTGATAGGCAACCGTGTGTGGCTGGGCAATAATGTCTGTGTACTGCCAGGGGTTACTATCGGCGACGGTGCTGTGGTTGGAGCCAATAGCGTGGTGACACATGATGTTCCGGCCAACACCGTGGTGGCTGGCATACCAGCTGTTATTGTGAATACTAAGGCGTAAAGGCTATCGGATAAGAAGCTTCTTACCGTTGCGTATTACAATGCCGTGTTGTCTTGGTATGTTATCGACACGTCTGCCACAGAGGTCAAACATAAGTTCCGACTGATGGGTAGGCATTATAATGTCATGAATTTGCGTAAATATTGAGCTGTCTTGAACGTTCTCATCAAGCCAAACCTTACGGTTCACAAACCAGTCAATGGCATTGTCCACATCTTCTTCTACAGAGACGTAAGGGCATAAGTTCCAACGCAGCACATCCAGTTGCCTGGCTTGATTTAGCACATCAGCGTCGTTGGATACGGACAACTGGCATAATTCGTCAATAAGAGTGTCGATTAAAGTAGCACCGTCCTGCTCCCAAAGTTCGGCATACGTCTGCATGAACTGATGGTTGGGACTATTGAACAGTCGTCGGAAATAGTGTTCATTGCTGTTTCTTATGTCTGACCACTTTTCATCTGTTTGCATGATCATGTCAAAGTCCCATAGATTACCCATCATGAACAGCGATGATGCCGTGCTATCATATTTTGTGATATACATATTAGAGCCGCCGCCATCAGAATTCCCAAGGATGTCATGAGCC
Organism: Bacteroidaceae bacterium; assembly: GCA_017620295.1. Taxonomy (GTDB): domain Bacteria; phylum Bacteroidota; class Bacteroidia; order Bacteroidales; family Bacteroidaceae; genus Physcousia. Next base: position 25,880 of record JAFZQR010000038.1, on the reverse strand, counting down.
AACATCCACTTGGCAAAGGAGGATACATCAATATGTTCAGGATATGTGCCGTCAGCAATGGAGGCTTCCATGGCACATACGGCATCTTGAATGTATTGTAGCTGCTGCTCGGTAATGTCCTCGGTGTCAGGATGTTTGAAACTGTAACGGAAGCGTGTGTCAGACAGGGTTCCCATGAAAGAGACATCTTCGTTCCACCAATAAGCGTCGTATTCAATGATATATCCCGATCTTTTGTCCACATCAATACGGCACTGCGGATTACGCTTCACAGATTCAGACAAGCGATACAGCCCCCTGAAATCACCGTTGAACAGTAAGATGACAGGCTCTGATGCAGGAGTCCATTGCATTCCAATCAATTGATTAACCCTTAGACCGATGAGGGTATTGAGATTCATCCATTGGTCGCGCAGCAAAAGCCAGTCCTTGTCATAGTATATGCTATCTCCACGGTGTAGTAAGTCGGCTTTCTTCTGAAGCTTAATCTTGTATGGCTTCTTGGCGGAACGCCCACTCCAATTACCTCTTATCTTGATGGTCATGCCGCTTTCGCCTTCGATATACTCTTGGCTTTCGTATGCTAAGGTACTATCAGGCAACCAAACTTTCACACTTCCAGGGACCTTGGAGGCATTGGTTATGCTGCCTCCTATACTTCCTTTAGGATGGTCTATGGGGTCAGCTGTCGGTTCTTCTTCATTTACTGTTGTGACTTCTACGACAGGTAGTCCGATTTGCAACGCCTCGTGAAGTGTCATCGGCATAGAGGATTGGGCCTCACATTCCAAATAATTCATCCATGACATGACGAGTATGTAGCACAATATCCTTATGTGTTTATTGCAATCTCCTAACATCTATCTTGGCCTTTATCTTTAATTTGCCGCAAAAGTATGGCTTCTTGTGATTTGTTCAAAGTAAGCATAGCGTTTTCTTTGCAACTCCGTGAGAATACGATACCTTTGCAATGAAAATATGAAAGCAAGAGTAATAGCATATTATCTGCCGCAGTTCCATCCGATACCTGAGAACGATAAGTATTGGGGACGTGGATTTACGGAATGGACAAATGTGGCTAAGGCGAAGCCTTTGTTTAGAGGACATTATCAGCCACGCATCCCTGCAGACCTAGGATTCTATGACCTGCGACTACCTGAGATAAGGGAACAACAGGCGGAGATGGCACGTGAGGCTGGCGTGGAGGGCTTCTGCTATTGGCATTATTGGTTTGGAAACGGACGTATGCTTCTGCAACGTCCATTTGAAGAGGTGCTTGCCAGTGGTAAACCAGATTTTCCATTTTGCCTGTGCTGGGCTAACCATAGTTGGACAACTAAGACTTGGGAAAAGGGAGGTAGCAAGGCTACTGACACGATGATTGCTGAACAGCTATATCCTGGAGATGAAGACTATATTGCTCACTTCAATTATTGTCTGCCTGCCTTTCGTGACCACCGCTATATTACTGTAGAGGGCAAACCGATATTCGGAATATATGAACCGTTCTTTCACACCGATGCAAAGAGGTTCATGGAAGTGTGGCGCCGTTTGGCGGAGGAGAATGGACTCAAAGGTATTTATTTCTATGCCATAACTCGTTCTGCCAACTTCAACCGCTTCATGCCGGATGGAAGCATCGGACGTGTGATGCCTGATATGAAAAGTAGTGCTGAGGATTATCAGAGTATGCTCGCTCAGGGCTATGATGGATTGAATTCAACTGGACAGGTGCGTGCAGAAATGGCCTACTATAATAAATATTTGAACCTAGGACTTATAGCATTGCGTAAATACTTGCCATTCATACCCGCCACTCGATTCAATTATCGTCGTCTCATAAGTGGCTTCTTTTCTCCAGAGGATGCATGGGAGAATGTATTTCCAACCGTTTTCCCACAGTGGGATCGCAGTCCACGAGTAGGCAAGGCTGAAGGTGTATATGTCAATGCAACTCCGCAAGCTTTTGAACAGCATCTGCGCGATGCGTTGAAGATTGTTGAAAACAAGGATATGGATCACCGTATTATCTTCCTGCGTTCATGGAACGAGTGGGCAGAAGGCAATTATGTGGAACCGGATTTGAAATACGGACACGGCTTCCTCGATGCTATTAGGAATGTTATAGGATGAGAAGATGAAAAGCATGATATCTGTCATTATTCCAGTGTATAATTCGGCTCCCTACCTGAGAAGAGCTATTGACTCTGTGCTGGAACAGACTTATGAGAATGTAGAGGTAATCTTGATTGATGATGGTTCAACAGATGGCAGTGATTCTATATGTGACAGCTATATATCGGATTCTCGTGTCAAAGTTGTCCATAAGCAGAATGAAGGTCAGGCAAAGGCACGTAATATAGGAATGGACCTGGCAACAGGTGAGTATGTGGCTTTTGTTGACAGTGATGACCGCATAGAGAAGGATATGCTGGAGTACTGCATTAGGCTAATGCAGAAAGAAAAAGTGGATGCTGTGCTGTTTGATTGCTTCATGAGTGAAGACCTAAACGGGGTGATGCCTTCTGTAAATGAAGAGGTAAAGCGTATAGCAGGGCAAGATATCTTACCGTTTTACATGACAGAATCGACTCGTAATTCGAAGCTTTACAGTCCATGTCTCTGCCTGTATAAGCATGAGAAACTGTCGCAACTTCGTTTCCGTGAAGGTAAAATATACGAGGATATCGATTTTAAGTATAAATATCTGAAACGTTGTGAGGCCATTTTGGTATCCAATCAGATAAAGTATTTCTATTTCGTGTCGGGTGACAGCACTGTCTCTGGCAAATTAAGACAGAAGAACTTCGAGTTGAGAGAGGTTGATGACATTATCTACAACTTGACACAAGAGGAGCCGGATGAGCGTGTAAGGTTTTTGGGAAAGGTGAAAAAGGCTCGTACAGCATTCTCCTTGCTAGGGCGGATGGCAAGATATGGTGTTGTTGAAACGGAGCTGGATGAGAAGACAACAGCTGCATCTTTGCAGAAGGAACTGCGCAAGAACCTGCCAATACTTTTGAAAGCTCCGATAGGAATGAAAAGAAAAGTTCTGGCTTTGTTGCTTAGCGTCAATTATGGATTGGCAAAGAGGCTACTGAGATCACAGAAAAGCATTTACTAATTGATATGGCAAGAATTCTTATAACAGGTGGCTCCGGCTTTATTGGCACCAATGTCGTTCAATTCTACGCAAAGAAGGGATGGGAGGTTAGAAACATTGATGTTAGAAATCCCAAATATGCAGAAGCTGAACAATATTGGGTGAAATGTGATATCACAGATTGTGAAAAGTTGTTGGCTGCTGTAAAGGAGTTCTGTCCTGAGTATATCATTCATCTTGCAGCTAGAACAGACTTTGACGGCAATGCTTTAGAGGATTATAATGCCAACACCGTTGGTGTGGAGAATATATTGAAAGCTGCATCAACTGTCGATGGATTGAGGAAAATACTCATTACATCGTCTATGTTGGTTTGTCATACTGGCTACCAGCCTAAGGACCAGTTTGACTATGCTCCAACAACACTCTATGGCGAGAGTAAGGTGATAACAGAACAAAATGTGTGGCAGTCTCAGCCAACTTGTGACTGGGCTATTCTTCGTCCCACTTCGATGTGGGGACCTTGGTTCGGCGTACCTTATCGCAACTTCTTTGACATTGTCAAAGCTGGATTGTATTTCCATATAGGTCACCGCTCATGCACCAAAACATACGGATACATTGAGAATGCTGTTTATCAGATTGACCAACTTTTGATGAATCCAACTTCTGATAAATCCAATAAGGTGTTCTATCTTGGTGATGCTCCGGCTATCTTTATTGAAGAATGGGCTGATCAGATTGCTAGTGAAATGGGCAAAAAAGTGCCTCGTGTGCCGTATTGGCTTATTCGATTTGTAGCACTTTTTGGAGATGCAATAGGATTGTTTGGCCTGCATTTCCCTATGACTTCGTTCCGTCTTAAGAATATGACAACGGATAATATCATCAACCTTAGCAACACTCAGCAGATGGCACCTAATCCTCCTGTGGATCGCATTACAGGTATTAAGCGTACGTTAGAGTGGATGGAGAAGAATGGATAATTCCGTTAGGGCTTCAGCTCAAATATCTTGAAGAGGAATTTCACGCTAATCATCAGTGCATTGGTGTATATGCCGTTCTCGCGGCATCCTCGAACATCATCCTTGATGAGTTGCAGACGGCTACGTGCGTTGCGGGTGCTGAGGCCACCAAGTCGCATGGTGACAAAGTCCAAAGGTAGGTACTTGGCCTTGATTTTATATTTGAAGAACAGGCGTACCATCATCTCGTAGTCGGAGCCAATCTTATAGTTTGTCTTGTATAACCCTGCACGGTCAAACACTTCGCGACGTGCATAGAATGACGGGTGGGCAGGCATGAAGCCAAAGCGCAACCAGCCAGGACTGAAGCGGCGAGATGAATAATAACGAACGCACTTGTCTGGCTCCCCATCGCGGATGAAATGGATGTCGCCGTAAACAGCATCCAAAGATGAGTCTTCGAAGTGAGGGACAAGCTTCTCCACCACATCGGTGGAGGTGAAATAGTCATCACTGTTCAGAATGCCAACGACATCGCCTGTAGCCATGCGAAACCCTTTGTTCATGGCATCGTAGATGCCGTTGTCTTTCTCGGATATCCAACGCAGACGACCGTTGAAGTCTGGCTCATATCGTTTGAGCAGTTCAACTGTCCCATCGTTTGACATGCCATCCACCACGATGTATTCGATATTGCTATACGTCTGTGACAGTACAGACTTGATAGCTGTTTCGAGTGTGCGGATACTGTGAAAGGCTACGGTTATAATAGATACAAGAGGCTCTTGCATATAAAGTCTTTTATCTGGTGTGCAAAGGTAGGAAATATTCCTTAGAAAGAGAGCGGATTGTATCTTTTTCACCTTTTTATATGAAAACAAATACTAAATGCTATTAATCTACGTTATATATATGAAGGATTAATTTATGGCAGGTTACCGATTATATATTTATCTGGCTTTTATCATCGGAGCAGCTGTAACAGCGACAGTAATTCCACTGATAGTAGCTTTTTGTCGGAAGTATGGTTACTATGACCAGCCGAACCAACGCAAGGTGCATCATGCTGCTGTGCCGAGATTGGGTGGGTTGGCTTTCCTGCCTTCGATGGCTACCGGTGGAGCCATCTCCCTACTTGCATATTATTCTCAGACATTAGAAACGCCCGATTTTCATCTCACGGCTGCTTTGATGATAATTGGTGCCACCATCATTTATCTCGTGGGGGTGTTTGACGACCTGCTGGATTTGTCTGCCATACTGAAGTTCGTTATTCTCGCAGTAGGGTCGGCTATGTTGCCTGCGTGTAACCTGCAGATAGCCAATCTTTATGGATTGTTTGGAGTGGAGGTATTGCCGATGTGGGTGGCATATCCGCTGACAGTGCTGGTTATCATGACAATAGTCAATGCTGTAAACCTCATTGATGGCATTGATGGATTGGCATCGGGCTTCGCTTTGATCTGTCTGGCTGTGTTCACCTTCTTCTTCTGTGACTTGAATAGTGTCACGTTTATGATGCTTTCGGCTGCATTGCTAGGGTCTGTGGCAATGTTCTTCTGCTTCAATGTCTTAGGTCGTGAACGCGGTTTCAAGATATTCATGGGGGATGCGGGCAGCCTAACCATAGGCTATGTCCTGTCGTACTTAGCCATAAAGATGATTTTGGTTAGTGAACGCGACTTGTTCTTCTTCGGTAACCCAATCCTTATTCCATACTCGCTGTTTGTCGTTCCTGTATTCGACTTGGTTAGAGTGTTCTTCACCCGTCTGCTGAGCGGTACTCCTGTGTTCGCTGCCGACAAACATCATATCCACCATGTACTTATGGGATGTGGGCTGTCCATGCATAAGTCTCTTTTTACAATTCTCCTTCTTGTCCTTTTGTTCCTTGTGGTCAATATATTTATGGATAGGGTGGACATATCTTTGACTTATATCTTTTTTGCCGACATCCTGTTCTACGCTACATTCTTCCTGGCAATAAGGGTGGTGAAGTTGTTCAGAAAGAGAAATAGACATCTTGCCTAGTTGCTGGATTTTCCACAGCAGACACTCTGCATTCTTTATCTCATAGATGCCTCATTTCACCTCAGAAATGAGTGTTATTGTAGTCACATCTTAGGAACTTGCTGATGTATGTGACCGTTTCTGCTGATGTCTGTGACCGTTTCTGCTGAGGAAGCTAGCATTGTCTGCTGAGGAAGCTAGCATTGCCTGCTGAGGAAGCTAGCATTGTCTGCCGAGGAAACAAGTCTTGCCTGCTGATGTTTCACTATCTTGCTGCCGAGAATTCATAACAAAAATCCCCCGCCTTCTTAATGCAGAGGGCGGGGGATTATGAATATGATATTATTCGCAAAAAGCGATATTCAAATCATATTAATAGAAGATGTAACGGTTGTCCTCAACACCAGCATTGCGGCGGAGATTGAGGTAGAGGCGCTGGTAATACTGTGACTGTGAACGCTGTCCTGTGTAGGGGTTCATCTGATATGGCTGCTGGTACATACCGAACAGACGGTTTGCTACACCCTGCTTTGCAGCATCGTCCTGGGCAATTTCGTTGCTAGTTTCATTGATAACTGTCAGAGCATAGACACCAGCATTACCCTTGATGCCCTTGGCGGTCTGTCCCTTGGCTGTACGTGCAATGGCTGCACTTACGGCGGGCTCTGTTGCTATGCGGGCAACATTGGCATCAACAGTGAAGTTCACGTTGCGAACGGTGTCAGGAGCGATGGCACCCTGAAGCTGTGCGATGGCTGCGAAGTTGGCAGCACCGTTCATCTGCTCCTGCAATTTGGTTGCCTTCTTGTCAATGAGAACCTGCTCCTTTACATAGGTGCGAAGCTCTTCATCGTCAAGGGTGAAGTACTCAGTGTCGTTCACACTTGTTACAGCAGCTACTACAAGGTGGTCGTAGTCCTTGCCGCCGCATGTGTAGATGTCGGAGAGGGTGTTGAGCTGAGTGTCCTTGTCGAAAATCCAGTGGAAGATATCACGTGTCTGTGCCACAGCAGGACGGCCCACAGTAATATCGGTGGAAGCAACAGTAAGAGTCTGAACCATATAACCATTCTGAACTGCATTCTTTTCGAAGTCTTCGATGTTGAGGTTCTTGGCCATGTACTGTGACAGCTTGGTCTTAGTTGCCTTCTCGGTTTCCTGTGAGAACTTAAGAGGAACTTTGACGATGGCTACGTCAAATTTCTCGCGGTCATTCTGGTTGAAACGACGATCCAGTACACGGAACACGATGCAAACACCGTTGGCTTCGATAATCTGAGTGGTGCCAGTGGCCTGAGTGGTCATTTGCTTCACGAGTTGTGGGTCGGCTTGTGCGCGACGAGGTTCATACATAGCAGAGGTGAGCCATGTGGTGTCGGCTACAGAACCGAAGTCCTTTGCTATAGAATCGAATGGCAGACCACCATTAAGGAGAGCCAAGATGCTGTCAGCCTTCTGACGGTTGTCGGCAGCGTCCTGTGATGCGAAGCGTACCATGCGATACTGGATGCTGTCTGGGATAGCGGTTGTGCGGCTGATGAGCTTGAACACGTTGATAGTGGTGTCATTCTGATTGATGTAAGGCTCCATGAGGGTGTAGCCGTCGGGTGTCTCATCGGTGATGCGCTGTGCTACATCGGCTGGAAGAGAAGACTTCTTAACGGGGAAGCCCTGATAGGTAAGACGGCTTTGGTTGGCAGCAAGAACAGACTGAACATCGGCTGTACCGGCACTGTCGGCCAACTGCTGTGCAGCCTCGCGGAGGTATGCCATCTGCTCGTCGATGTCAGCCTTTGAAGGCTCAATACGCACGTCAAGGAACTTGATGTCGCGTGTGGCAGCTGCGGAACCGTAGCGGAGATCCTTGCTGAACAGTGGCTTCAGCTCATTGTATTTGGCTTGCAGCTCAGCATCCGTCACTTCGAACTCATCGTCGTTCAGTGCGGTGTAAGGCACTCCTACAACAACAGCATCCTTATCGGTTGCACGGGCATCAAAGTCAGCTTGTACGGCAACGGGGTTGCTGATGAAAAGGCTTGCATAGAGTGACTCATACTTCTCCTTGAGCATATTGTCGCGTAGGCGACGCTCGGTAGAGAGCCAATAGTCGTGAAGCATTGTCAGGTAGCTGGCTTGCTCATTGCTCATGCCAGGCTGGCTGACCATTGTTGGGTAGTCGGTCAGGAACTTCTGCAGAGCTGCCATGTCGGTGATACCAACCATAGCTAATGGGCTTTGGCGCAGAAGGGCTGTAATATTGGTGGAGAGGAACTCTTGAAGCTCGTTGTCAGTCACCATCAGGCCAAGCTCTTCGGCTTCCTGCTGGATGAGCTGACTCTCAACATATTCGTTCCATGCTTCTTCACGAATCTGTGCATGTTCATCCTCTGTGAAGTTGTCTTTGCCGGATTGCAAGCGATAAACGTTCTCCAGCTCACGCACCATACTGTTGAACTCCTGATTGCTGATGCTCTTGCCGTTGACTTTACCAATGCGCTGACTGCTCTCGGCCTTGCCAGATGAGAGTGAACGCACGAACTCTTCGGCGATGAAAGCAAACAAAGCCAAGCCCACAAACAGTATGAGCATGGCACTCTTGCTTCTTAGTTTCTGTAATGTTGCCATTGTGTGATATTTGTATTTTGATTTGATTTTATTATCGCTATTGCCCAAAAAGCGCACAAAGGTACGAACTTTTCATCTAACAGCCACGGTTTTATCGTGATTTTTGGATGGTTACATGTCGTGAACAGCAAAAAAGAGTGCTAATCGTCTTTGACGTGTAACCTTACAAGCTCAATTTTGGTGCTTGTATTCTTCAAAACTTTGAACTCAAAGTTGCCTATTTCAAGCACTTCATTTAGCTTAGGGAACCTCTGTATAGCATTGAGTATTAGACCGCCTACGGTGATATAGTCATCGCTTTCTGGCAGGTCAATGCCAAGTAGTTCGTTGGCGCGTTCTATCTCCAGTCGGGCTGACAGCTCGTAGTCGCCATCTGGTAGTTTGCGAGCTATGTATTGTGACTGGTCGTGTTCATCCTGTATGTCTCCGAAAATCTCTTCTACAAGGTCTTCGAGTGTGCAGATACCACTGGTACCACCAAATTCATCAACCACTACAGCCACAGTTTTCTTCTGTTGCATCAGCATTTTCATCAGCTTCTGTGCGGTCATGGTCTCAGGTACAATAGGCACTTCGCGTACATGCTCAGTCCAGTTGTCACCGTCTTTCAGGCGGAACATCTCGGATGAATGGATAAAACCCACTATGTTGTCTATGTCACCGTCATACACAATAATCTTGGAACAGCCGCTTTCTACAAACCGCGCCCTTAGTACACTAAGGCTCTCCTGGACATCGACGGCTACCACTTCTGTGCGTGGCACGATGCAGTCGCGAACCTTGCAGCTGCTGAAGTCTAGAGCATTTTGGAATATCTTGACCTCATCGGTAATCTCAGCTTCGTTGCTGCTGCTGTCAATTGTTGATTGAATCAGGTAGTCGAGGTCAACCTTTGTGAAGGCTCTATCGCTATCGGTGGGGGTTATACGTACTCCGAACAGACGAAGCATCATCTTGCTGAGTCCGCTGGTGAACTTTGAAATAGGGTAGAGGATTATATAAAATAGGTATGATAGTGGCGCGAAAAAGGTTAAAGTCCTGTTGGGGTTGAGCTTGAAGAGTGTCTTGGGCAGGAACTCACCAGTCACAAGCACTATCAATGTGGATATTACCGTCTGTAACAGCAGCGCGAGCCACTCGTCGGTGACGTGAAGTGGTTGTATCACAAGCAGGCCTAATAGCTGAGCTATGAGTATGCCATAGACCACAAGTGCTATGTTGTTGCCAACTAGCAATGTGCTGATAAAACTGTTTGGATGCTCGTAGAACGTGGCAGTGAGCCTGGCACCGAACCCGCTTTGAGCTTTATCCATCTCAAATCGTAGCTTGTTGCTGGATACAAAGGCTATCTCCATACCCGAGAAAAAGGCGGAGAACCCAAGTGCTATGACTATTTCTATGATGAGGGCTGTCATTGTTGCTGTGTATTTCCCAATGGATGAAGTGGCTTGTCGGGTGCCCTCACGGCTGTAGGCTCTTCGACAACTGCGCTGTCTGACGGAGTCGAGGCTTCTGTGTCAGAGTCTAGCTCAGACTCCTTGAATGGCGTGTGGCCAGTGGAGTTGATGAGGTTGTAGCATGTCATCTGTTCGTCGGAGTGGAACTCATAGCCTGTTAGCTCTTCATCATCGGAGGTGTTGATGCGCATGAACAGGCCTGACCACATTTCATGTGCACTCATGTCCCAGAATAGTTCTTCCGAGCGGAACAGCGTTCCTTCAACGTTGCGTATGACAACTCGTCCTCGGAGTTCCCACAGCCTGTTGTCGTGGCAATAGGCTGTGTCGGCTTGAACATGCCATTGTACATTATATAATGTGTCAAATTTCTCAAGGAACAACCCTTTTGTAAATGTCCATTTCTGGGGTAGAGTGGTGTATATGTTCCATTCCTCAGCTATGATGCGATAGCTGATGACACCAGAGTCGGAAATAAGGTTGCTGATTCCGTGTGCGGTAAGGAAAGGCAGTGAATCGCTGTCGTGTACAGCTGGGGCTATGTGCTGCTTTACTTGATTACATGCAGACAGAACACATAGTAATATACCCACCACAGTCATGTGGCGAGTGTAGCGTAAGAATGGTTGTGAAATGTCGGAGGTGTCCACTTGTTACTGTATTTTCCACTTGCGGAACCACATCTCGTTGAACGAGAGTCCGATGTTGATAAGAAATATGTTCTCTTTGATGAGACTGCTGGAGGCTGTGCGCCTTGCCCATTGGATACCAATGTTGAGAGTGGAGCGGTTGTTCCACCGGTTCTGTATTGGCAGTCCGAGGCCTGCTGATATGCCATACTCTCGTGGACCGTCCTGACCATTTACTTTCAGATATGGAGTGGAGTAGTATAGGCCTGCACGATAGCTGACGCGCTGCAGATAGCTGCGACTGTAGCGTTCTGGCGTGTATTCTGTGCCGGCATTGAACTGCCAGCGGTTGAGGTAGGCACCTTTGCGTGCTTCGTAGGTGCCAGTATTTGTCAGCTGGGGCATGGTGCAGTCGGCCCATCCGGAATATGTTATGTCAGCTGCAACGGTGAGCTTGTCTGCATGTTCCCATGCGGCACCTATGCTGTAGGTCATAGGTATCTGGAATGAATTGTCGGCAACACCCTTTATGGTGTCTCCACTCTGGGTGCTACGCAGGATTGTGGCATCGCCTGAAAGCTTATGGCCGATGCTAACGGTCGCACCCACGGTAAGGCGGTTCTGCGGATTTAGAATATTCTGGTATTGCACGCCAAAGTCGGCTTTCCATGAATTCAGTGATGCCGTGTAGTATGTTGTCAGGTTGCTGTAGTTGTAGCTGCTACTGCCGCTTTCACTGAACGACTGCACCGTGCTATGGTTGATGTTGCCCCATAGATAACCGATGTTGAAACCAACGGAGAACTGATTGTGGGGTTGCCAACCCATACCTATGTATGCTTCATGTAGGCCGCCATCGCCATCGTATGAAATGGTTTGAGTGGCTGTCTGCTGGTTGTATATGCCTTGTACAATGCTACTCTGTTGACTGAAGGAGTAGCCAATAGAACTGAATGGCATAAATCCAACACTCATGCCTACGTGTGGTAGCAAACGGAAACCTGTGGCTATCTGGTCTATCATCGTGTTGTCAGTACTCTGTTTGTTACCATTCAGGGAGAACTGTGTGCGTTGGAGGCTGGCACCGACATCCAGCAAGAAGGTGAGGGAGTCTATGGCGGCATAGCTAGCTGGGTTCTTGGTGTTCACATGCTTGCCAGAACGCAACCCCAGTGCCACACCGCCCATGTCACGGTTATAGCTTTGTGCGGGGTCGCTTAACAGTCCCATGCCAAAACGGGAATAGGACGAGTTCGTACCATTGGTCTGTGCCTGCAGCGTTACTATAGAAGTACAGCACAGCAACGTAAGTATTATTCTAAATCGGCTCATTTATGCAGTCGTGTTAAAATTCAAAATAGCGTTTAGCCCGCGTTCCACAATGTGCTGGTCAACAACCAGTGTAGCTGCGTTGGGTATAGTAAGGTTCAAGGCATCTCCGCCGGTGAGTATGACGTGTAACCCCTTGTGAATGGATGCAAAATGCCTGATGTAGCCTTCAATCTCGTGGCGCATACCTTGTACGACTCCAGCCCTGATGGCTGTCTCAGTGTCATAGCCCAGCTCTGGCAGGTCGCCTTCGTCGCTGACCAACGGTAGCCGTGGAAAGTAGTCGTCTATGGCTCTCAGTCGTGCATGTAGGCCTGGTGAGATATTGCCTCCGACATATACGCCGTCGGATGTCACCATGTCGAAGGTGATGCAGCTGCCAGCGTCAATGATGAGCAATGGCTTCCCGTTACAGCGTTGCCACCCTCCCACTGCAGCGGCCAATCTGTCCGCTCCAAGTGTCTCTGGCGTGTGGTAGGCGTTCCTTATTGGTATGGGTGTTGAAGATGTGAAGTGCAATAGAGGTACGTTGATGGCTTGCAACTGCTCTTCTATCTCATCTGGAAGATCCACTACACTACTCAAAATGGCGGCCTCAACAGGTCTCTTAGACAGGCACACAAGTAAAGGGCGCAAGTCGGAGCCTTGTGCCACATATTCTGCCACTATCTCGTCGCCGTCAAACAATGCGAGCTTTGCGCGAGAGTTGCCGATGTCAATGATTGCATTCATTGCGGCTGCAAAGGTACAATTTATTTGCTATTTATGTATCAAATCAGACGTGAAGCCGGTTATTATTCACAATTATTAAGCGAAACACCCTGCTGTGTCATTTATTCTTCATAACTTTGCAGCCGTTTATGAAGCGTCTTCTAATATACTGTTTGCTCTGTATGCTGCCATTTATGGTGACGCAGGCAGAGATTGCTGACAGTTCTGTCACGGTGAGCTTGATAACATGTTCTCCGGGGCAAGAGGCGTATGCACTTTATGGGCATACGGCTTTAAGAGTGCGTGGAACCCAGCCCGGACCTTATGATGTGGTGTTCAACTACGGAGTCTTTGATTTCTATGCTAGCAACTTCGTATGGCGCTTTGTTCTAGGACAGACTGATTATCTTGTTTTGCCTTGCGACTATGACCTGTTTATGAGAGAATACAGGCATAGAGGCTCGCAGGTTGTGGAACAGGTGCTTAATCTAACGCCCTACGAGGCCGACACCCTCTCGCGGGATCTCTGGGTGAATACGATTCCTGCCAACAGGGTTTATCGCTATGATTTCTTCCGCAACAATTGCACCACGAAAGCCAGGGATATGATAGAGTCCCATATAGATGGTGTTGTGGTCTATCCTATTCGGAGGCCGAGATATACTTATCGTCAGATGATACATCAGTTCACAACTGAACATCCTTGGTCTGAGGTAGGCAACGACCTCCTTCTTGGCGTTGATGCTGACACCCTGATAAGTCCTCGCTGCGAGATGTTCCTACCTATATATATGATGCACTATGCTGACAGTGCTATGATTCGTACATCAAGGGGGGCTTATCGTCCATTGGTTAAGGAAACCAACGAGCTGCTGGCTGCCAACCCTGTAGCCGCACAACGTGATGCCGATGCTCAACCATCCTTCCCTCTGTCGCCAAAGACCTTGGGTTGGACGGTTTTGGCATTGTCTTTGCTTGTGGCTTTATGGGAATATTGGAAAGGTAAAGTATGCTGGGTGGTGGATGCTGTTATCCTGACTGTACAAGGACTGATGGGAATGCTGATTGCGTTCATGGTGCTTTTCTCCACTCATCCTACAGTGGGTAGCAATTGGCAGGTATGGGTTCTGAATCCCATGCCGCTATTCTTCCTGTGGTGGGTCGTGAAGGCAGAGAGACAGGGCAAGCGTCATCCATATCACGTGGTGGCAGCTGGACTAATGTTCGCATTCCTATGTGCTACGCCGTTCCTGCATCAGGTTTATAGCAGTTTTTTCATGCCCCTGACACTAACCTTCTTCAGCCGTTCATTAATTCATTTGATATTAACAACAGATGTCGCACAACACCATAATAAGCCGTAGCCGACTGGTTACATCACTGGTTGTATTATTGTCCGTAGCTAGTGTCGATGCACAGAACTCATCAGAGTTGCCACGTATCGTGGTCAACATCGTGGTTGATCAGCTGCGCACTGACTATCTAGAGGCTTTCGCACCTCTTTACGGTGAGGACGGCTTTAAGCGTCTGATGGCTGAAGCCCGCTACTACAGAGATTGTCAACAGCCGTTCCGTTCTGCCGATAGAGCCAGCGGGGCCGCATGTATCAGTACAGGTGCCATACCATTCGACAATGGCGTTCCTGCTCTCTCATGGCTCTCACGTCAGACCTCTCAGCCCGTGTTCTGTGTGGATGATCCTCAATATGCAGGTCATCAGACCTACGAGAAGTCATCACCATCCCGCTTGCTCACAACCACGCTGAGTGATGAATTAGAGATGGCTACAGGCAAGCTTTCTATGGTCTATAGTATAGCTCCCGAAAGGGATATGGCTGTGCTATTAGCCGGGCATGTGGCCGATGGTGCTTTTTGGATTAATGATGAGACAGGTTCATGGTGTGGTACCAGTTACTATGGCTTGGACTATCCCTATTGGGCCAGTGTCTTTGAACGTATGGCTCCCCTCTCTCAGAGGATAAGTAAGATAGAATGGGCACCGCTTTGGAATGGCGCCGTCAATGACTTCCATTATTTCCACAGCGCAGAGTCAGAGAAGACTAAACCTTTTAGTCACAAGTTTGCTGGAGACCGTAAGTACCGTCAGCTCAAGAACTCAGCTATGGTTAACGAGGAGGTGATGTCATTTGTTGACCGTTGCCTTGATGGGTGCGCAATTGGACGTGACCATACTCCAGATCTACTTAATATCGGCCTTTATGCAGGCAATTTTGACCACCAGTCGGTCGTTAGTTGTCCAGCTGAGATGCAGGATACTTATGTAAGACTTGACTACGTTGTAGCACATATATTGAAATCGGTGGAGGAACTGGTTGGAAAGCAGGGTATGCTGGTTGTGTTGTCTTCCACTGGTTATGCTGATAGCGATGCTGATGATATTGACTTTGCACAGTTCCGCATACCAACAGGTTCTTTCTCAATGGCTCGTGCCTCAATGTTGCTGAATATGTATCTCAGTGCCTTGTATGGTCAGCGGCAATATGTGGAGGCAATTTTTGATCGTCAGATCTATTTGGATCATACCATCATAGAACAAAATCAGCTCAATCTCGCAGAGATACTGACACGCAGTGAGGAGTTCCTCGCTCAGATGTCAGGTGTGAGGGAAATCTACACCTCGCAGAGGCTTATCACTGACGCTTGGGCTGAAGGAATCAATATGGTTCGTGCAGGCTGGAACGCCACCTGTTCGGGTGACATAATCATTGAAGTTAATCCAGGATGGCGCGTGGAGGTAGAACAGCATCGAACCTATGTTTCTCAGGGACAGGCTTATATCTCCTATCCGCTATTCCTCATGGGACCAGCTATAGCTGCCGACCGTATAGCCACGTCAATCAGTGCGGCAGCCATCGCTCCAACCTTAGCTCAGTGCTTGCGTATAAGAGCTCCTAACGGAAGTCGTGAGGCTCCTCTGATACTCAAATAATCACATTTTGTTATACCTATTATATAATATTAAGGTGAGCATACACGGACTCACCATAAAATGATACATACTAGATACAATGAATTTCTTTAGCATCATGCGCAAGCTCTTTGGAAACAAGAGCGACCGCGATATGAAACAAATCCAGCCATTGGTCAACGAGGTAATCAAGATTTATCCGGAAATCAATGCCCTTTCCAACGATGATCTGCGTGCTCGCACCAAGGCTCTTCAGGCAAAGATACGTGAGGCTGGTAAGCCTCTGCGCTCAGAAATAGACCAACTCAAGGCTACAATTGAGCAAACAGAGATACAGAACCGTGCTCCTATCTTCGAACAGATTGATAAGAAGGAGAAGGAGATACTGGAGGTGTATGAGAAAGTGCTTGATGAAATCCGTGCAGAGGCTTTTGCTATTGTCAAAAGTACTGCCGAGCGTTTCACCAAGAATGAAAATATTGAGGTGACTGCCACCGACTTTGACCGCGAACTGGCAGCTCGTCACGACTTCGTGGATATAGAAGGTGACAAGGCAATCTACCACCATACATGGGTGGCAGGCGGCAATGAGATGACGTGGGATATGATTCATTACGATGTCCAGCTCTTTGGCGGTACTGTCCTGCATCAGGGTAAGATTGCAGAGATGGCTACGGGTGAGGGTAAGACCCTTGTGGCTACGTTGCCAGTGTTCCTCAATGCCTTGACGGGCAACGGCGTCCATGTGGTTACTGTGAACGACTATCTGGCAAAGCGCGACTCTGAGTGGATGGGACCGCTTTATATGTTCCATGGACTCTCGGTTGACTGCATAGATAAGCATAAACCCAATAGCGATGCCCGTCGCCGTGCTTATCAGGCTGACATCACATTTGGTACCAACAATGAGTTTGGCTTCGACTACCTTCGTGACAATATGGCACTCTCGCCTGACGACCTTGTGCAGCGAGCTCACAACTATGCCATTGTCGATGAGGTTGACTCTGTGCTGATTGATGATGCCCGCACACCACTCATTATCTCAGGACCTATACCGAAGGGGGAGGATCAGATGTTTGAGGAGTATCAGCCTCTGGTTGAGAAACTGGTTAATGTTCAGAAGCAACTGGCTACTCAGTACTTGGCTGATGCCAAGAAACTCATCACTGAGGGACAGGCTTCTGGTGACAAGGACACTCTGGCTGCTGGTTTCCTGTCGTTGTTCCGTTCTTATAAGGCTTTGCCGAAGAACAAGCCGCTCATCAAGTACCTTTCCGAGCCAGGCATCAAGTCGGGTATGCTCTCCACGGAGGAAATCTACATGGAGAACAACAACAAGCGTATGCCAGAAGCTGTAGAGCCGCTTTATTTCGTTATTGACGAGAAGATGAACAGTGCCGACCTCACCGATAAAGGTAACGAGTGGTTGGCAAAGCAAGTGAGCGATGCCAGCTTGTTCATACTGCCAGACATTGTAACGCTTATGTCGCAGATTGAAGCTGACACAACCATCACTGACGAGGAACGCATACAGAAGAAAGACGATCTCTATCAGGACTATGCTATCAAGAGTGAGCGTGTTCACACTCTGCAACAGTTGCTCAAGGCATACGCCATGTTCAACCTTAACGAGGAATATATCATCGTTGACGGGGAGGTGAAGATTGTAGATGAACAGACTGGTCGTGTCATGGAAGGCCGACGTTGGAGCGATGGACTCCATCAAGCCGTTGAGGCCAAGGAGCATGTGAAGGTGCAGGCAGCCACGCAGACCTTCGCCACAATCACTCTTCAGAACTACTTCCGTATGTACCACAAACTGGCAGGTATGACGGGTACAGCTGTCACAGAGGCTGGCGAGTTCTGGAGCATATATAAACTTGATGTCGTTGAGATACCAACCAATAAGCCTGTTATCCGCAAGGATATGAACGACCGTGTCTATAAAACTCAGCGTGAGAAATATAATGCTGTTATCGCTGAAGTCGAGAAGATGCGTAATGAGGGACGTCCGACACTCGTTGGTACAACTTCAGTTGAGATTTCAGAGCTGTTGTCGCGTATGCTCTCCATACGTAAAATTCCACATCAGGTACTGAATGCCAAGCTCCACCAGAAGGAAGCCGACATCGTGGCTTTGGCTGGTCAGAGTACAAACGGTCTCGGCGCGGTAACCATTGCTACCAATATGGCTGGTCGTGGTACCGATATCAAACTGTCGCCAGAGGTGAAGGCCGCAGGTGGGCTTGCCATTATTGGTACGGAACGCCACGAAAGCCGTCGTGTTGACCGTCAGTTGCGTGGACGTTCTGGTCGTCAGGGTGACCCAGGCTCCAGCGTTTTCTTTGTCTCGCTTGAAGATAAGCTTATGCGTCTGTTCGCTTCTGAGCGTATTGCCCGTGTCATGGACCGCCTGGGCTTCGAGGAGGGTGAGATGATTGAACACTCAATGATTAATAACAGCATTGAGCGAGCTCAGAAGAAGGTGGAGGAGAACCATTTTGGTGTCCGCAAGCGTCTCTTGGAGTACGACGATGTGATGAACAAGCAGCGTACTGTAGTCTATGAGAAGCGTCGCCATGCGCTCATGGGTGAGCGTCTCGGCATGGATATCGCAGATATGATTTGGGATCGTGTTTGCAACATCATTGAGAACAATGCCACTTTTGAGCAGATGAAGGAAGGATTCTTGGAGGTGTTTGCAATGGAGATACCCTTTACCGCTGCTGACATCGAGAACCTCAAACCTGCTGAGTTGGAGGAGAAGGCCTATCAGGCTGCACTTGAACGCTTCCGTATGAAGACAGACAAGATTGCTGCTGATGTGTTCAAGGTATTCAAGGCTATATATGACACTCCGCAGGGGCAGCAGTGGGGCGAGCGTCCTATCCAAGTTCCTATTCTTGATGGACGTCGTGCATACAATATCGGTGGCGTGTCACTCAAAACGACATGCGAGACCGAAGGACGCGCAGTTGTCACTGCATTCGAGAAAGCCATCATGCTTCATGTGATTGATGAGGCTTGGAAGGAGAACCTTCGCGAACTTGATGAACTGAAACATTCCGTTCAGAATGCCAGCTACGAGCAGAAGGATCCATTGCTTATCTTCAAGCTGGAGAGTGTGCAGCTCTTTGACAAGATGGTGAACCGCATCAATAATCAGACCATCTCTGTACTGATGCGTGGCTCAGTACCTGAACAGCAGGCTCCAACTCCTGAGCAGCAGGCTGCAGCCCAGCAGGCTGCACAGCAAGCCGCTGCCCAGCAACAACGTCGAATGGCTGGCCGCACCGCTGCCCAGCAGGCTGCAATGCGTCCTGCCTCTGTTGGCACAACTACAACGTCAGCTCCACGCTACGACCGACCGCAATATACAGAGAGTCGTACCGACTTGACAGATCCTGCAGCACGTGCCGCAGCACAACGCGATACTCGTGAGCAGCCAGGTCAGCGTACGCCCTTCACAGCCGAGAAACTGCCAAACCGTAATGACCCTTGTCCATGCGGAAGCGGCAAGAAGTTCAAGGCATGTCACGGAAAGAACCTGTAGAAACAGGGTTGTCTAATTATGACGGATTGACATTCATATAATTAAGGCGGAGGTTGTTGTACCTCCGCCTTAATTATTTCACCTTTACCACTTTGTAGCTGTCAATTGTGCGGCGGTCCTGACTGATGTTAAGGCCCACGGCTATGACCGGGCGTGGGTCGGAGGCAAAGCGTACAGCGTAGTTCTTGGTGATAATCTGGTCGGTGGCAGCCTCTGCCGTCTTGTTGTACTTCAGTTCGATGATGTAGATGGCATCCTGCAGCTTCAGTGCTATGTCCATACGTCCGTCTGAGGTCTGCTCCTCTGCACTTACGTCAGCCCCGAAGCCCATCAAGGCTGCATAAATAAGTGACTGGT
Source organism: Bacteroidaceae bacterium (assembly GCA_017620295.1). Classification (GTDB taxonomy): domain Bacteria; phylum Bacteroidota; class Bacteroidia; order Bacteroidales; family Bacteroidaceae; genus Physcousia. Next base: position 6,213 of record JAFZQR010000038.1, on the reverse strand, counting down.
AGAGCTGCTCGTTTTGGTTCTTGTCGGTGATGCTGTATGGTATTCCTGCATACCATAGGCGAATGTTCTCTATGAATTCCTCGATGGTGATGTCTTTTCGACGCAGGCGCTTGAAGGCTCTGCCAAGTGTGTCCTCACTGCCTACATAGTCTTCGGTGTAGTACTTGTATAGTGAATATGCAAAGCCTTCGCGAACCTCACCATTGGGGAAGCCTAGCACAAATTCGTTTTCTGTTGGGTCGTAGTCCTTTAGCGTTAGGTAGCCACTTTGGAACAGTACGGGTATGGGGTCGCTGATGCGCTCGGTAGGAGCATCAAAGCGACGAAGATTAGCGCGGAAATGCTCTATCTGCTGTATGCTGATGTTGTGCTGTTGCATCACGTTGATGAGCATGGAGGGCGTACCTGTGGAGAACCAGAAGTTCTGGATGTCACCCATTGCGAAAGCGTTTACAAGACTCCAAGGACAGTAGATGTCAGTGAAATGGTTGCTGAAGTGATATCCGTCGTATGTGTCCTTGAGCTTCTGCACTATGTCGTCGTAGGTGTAGTGTAATCCCCAGCGGCTGTAGGTGATATTCATCTTCTCGGTGAGAAGCTCTATGTCTGGCTTCCATTCTGTGAGCAGCTCCTCCTCTGTGATACCGCAGATGCCCTCGTACTCTGGCGCGAAGGTGATCTGCTGCAGGTTGTTCAGCTCGCTGAACACCGAGTGCTGGGAGAACTTGGAGATGCCTGTGAGGAACACGAAGCGAAGGTACTTGGCCTGTGACTTCAGTGGAGAGAAGAGGTTTCGGATGCGGTTGCGGATATAGTCCTGAAGCTTTAGATTGTTTATACTGTCCAACATGGGAGCATCGTATTCGTCAATGAGGATTACCACTTGCTCACCCGTCTGCTCGTATGCAGTCTGAATTAAACGTGAGAGCCTGATGTCGTAGTTGGTCGGGTCTTCAGCCTTGGCTATACCAAAATATCTTTCCTGTTGTTCGAGGATGAAGTTGATAGTGGGATGTACGCCTTCCTTCTCAAAGTACTTGCCATTGCTCAAGTCGAGCCTGATGACGGGGTACTTCTTCCACTCCTTCTCCTTATCATATATATAAAGCCCTTCGAACAGTTCCTTGCGCCCCTCGAAGTAGCAGCGCAGTGTATCGACCAGCAACGACTTGCCGAAGCGGCGCGGCCGGCTTAAGAAGAAGTTCACGGCGTCGGTTGACACCATCTTCCACACATATTCAGTCTTATCAATATATGCTGAGCCGCGTTCGCGTATCCAGTCGAATGTCTGCACCCCCACGGCGTAGCCGCGGCGTTTGGTCTCTTCCTGTTTCATGGTGATGAACTAGTATATTTGTGCAAAATTCGATATATTACTTGGAACTCACAACTTTTCTAGCTGTTTCCTTTTGTGTTTCAACCATCTTTCGCTACTTTTGCCCTGTCCTATCGGACGCATATATCGACGAAAGCGTTTCTGACGCTTTGTTCTTTGGCTATCCGGAACTTCGCAAACTCCTAACTTGCCATAAAGCAAAGCAGCATCGGAACGCCTGTGACAGCTGTATATACAGTCACTATTGTGCCTTATTTCCCTAATGTAAGGTGCTTTGACTTCTATATACGTATGGCGTGGGCTTCTGTATTGTTGCTAGTCTCTGGCAAGTTAGGCAATGCGAAGGCCTCGGATAGCGGGACAAGTAACAGACATTGGCTCCCGCTTTTTTCATGTATGTACGTCATTCAACATCTTAAACCACAAAACCTGCCTTGCCGCGGAGCCTCGGAGGCGCAAAAACACAACAAATATGAAGAAGCTTTTCCTTTCTCTCATCGCGCTGGCTCTACCACTGTTTGCTGGCGCACAAGTTACAGACATTCGCACAGCCACACTCATTCACGGCAATGAGACAAAAGTTTACTATGGGGAAGATGCGTTCAAGGATGCATACAATGCAGCAGCCCAATCAGGCGATGTTATTGTATTGTCATCGGGAAATTTTAATGATGCGCCCTCCATTACCAAATCAATTTCAATTTATGGGGCTGGCTACGAGACTGATACCATCGCTGGTACAGAGCCAACAAGTATTTCAAGTATATCCATTGCGCCAGTAACAGGATATGACGATTATGGTACACAGATAAAAATATATCCAAAAGTATATCTTGAGGGTTTATTGCTCCTTTTGAACAAAAATAGTTATAGTGATAGATTAACTTGTTTATATATTGCAGAAGGAGGCAATATAGATAATCTTATTGTTCGCAAATGCAAAATGACAGGAGCATTATCGATTAACGCAACTAGTACTAACTGTAGATTTATTCAATGTGTATTCATGAATCATATTGGTTATAGTACTTCTGGTAGTACAGGAAGAATAACCAGTACTGGTTTCAAGACCGAACAATCACAACTTAGTTTCGAAAACTGTTGGATACGTTACGCTGCTGGCAGTAGTCTGACAAGTACTATTACCTTTAATCATTGTATAATTTATGGTATTGATAGTTGGTATGTTACAAGCGGTTCCAAACAATATGCACACTTTACAAATAATATCATTGTAGCTGCCCTACCAGAGAACTGCACTGCGTACAACAACATCTTCATATCCACAAGTATTGGTACAAATGTAACTGGGGAAAACAACTGGGTGAATATCGTAACAAGCGGTATATTTGAACCAGATAATGGATTAGTTTATTCTGCAACAAACAATTACATTATCCGCTTCCCCAAGAAGTATGTTGGTACAGACGGCACAGAAGTTGGCATCAATGGTGGCTCATATCCCTTTAACCGTCTCTCATCAGTACCTCGCATTCTGCAAAGTGACATTGATCTCACAACCACAGAAGATAAGAAGCTTAACGTAAGCATCAAGGTAGAGGCACAGACCAAATGATAACCCCATTAAAGACACGTAAAGCATGAAAAGACTTTTGATTATATTGCTTGCGGGGGTGGGAGTGTGCATGAATAATCCGGTGGCTGCTCAGAACACGATGCAGACGTGTGAATATTGGTTCGACTACGACTTCCAAGGGCGCAAAAGCGTTGCGCTGTCTGGCAACAATGAGTTCAGCCAGCAGTTCGACTTGTCGGAGCTGCCTCGTGGATTGCACTCGATAGGTCTGCGGTTCCAAGACAGCAACGGACTATGGGGAGCTCCACTAGTGAGACACTTCGTTATCCCATCCGCACCATTGGATAACCATACCGACAACGCTATTGTAAGCATGGAGTACTGGCTTGACTACGACTTCGAACACAGAACAGCTTTGGCTAATGATAATGGAGTTGTGGAAATAGCCCTGGACTTCTCAGCCCTACCCTCAGGCTTGCATTCCATCGCATACCGAGCCTTAGATAAAAGAGGCATCTACCAGCCACCCGTGCTGAAGCATTTCGTAATACCCGACACGCCTTTGGCTGAATATCCTGATAACGCCATAGTAAGCATGGAGTACTGGCTCGACTACGATGTTGACCACAAGTATGCTTTAACTAATGACAACGGAGCGGTGGAACTGAGTCTTGACCTTTCAGCTCTGATGCCTGGCGTTCACTCCATCACCTATCGCGCTGTTGATGTAAGAGGCATATACATGTCTCCAGTAGTGAAGCACTTTGTTGTGCCAAGTATTCCAGAACCTGCTGTCACAGGCATAGCAGCCTATGAATACTGGTTCAACTACGGACCTCGCAAACGCATAGAGGTGGATCCCGCAGTACCTACACTTGTGCTGACCGACGAGCAGATAGACATCACAGATGTAGTTCCGAACAGCATTCCTTCGGACTATCGCTTCGATACAGACACAGAGACCGTGTATGTTGACGACAATGTTTTCTTCGGCATACAGGCATTCGACGATGCAGGTCATCCGTCGGGAGCTGTACTGTCCGACAAGTTCGCCATGACTGTGCCTGTCAATCCGCAGATGATAACGTTGGAGACCGCAGACCCAATCAAGTTCGCAGCTCCCCGCAAGGGACATATCCAAGGTTTCAAGAGCGAGTGCAACTCCACAGACTCCCTGACTTGGGTTGTTAGTCAGGCATCTGCCTTTACAGCTTACGATGTCGATGGCAACCGCCTGCAACTGAGCAAGACTAAACTAAACGATGGCAACATTGTTTACTCTGCACAGTCGCCCACAACCACAGTCTATGCCCTCATACACGATGTCTCGGAGGCCGTGGATTCCATGACCATAACATATATCCGCACTGTGCCTACCTCAATCGAGCATTCTGCATCTGCAGTAGGTTCAGAAGTCACATACGACCTGAACGGACGCCGCATCACCCAGCTGCGCCGTGGTGTCAACATCGTGCGTACCAGCGACGGCAGTGTTAGGAAAGTGATGGTACACTGATAAGTGCAGCATTCAACGCATATTATTGTCCCACGTGTGGTACACATCAGTTCCACACGTGGGATGTTTTTCCATCATTCGGCATCGCTTCTGGAATAATCTTCAAGCACCTCTTGTGCATACATTATGGATGTAATATCTTTGCAATATAAAACATATAACCATCCTCCTCAAATGAATAGCATATTGCATACATCTTGGATATTTATCCGCAGTCTTTCTAAGGCCGCGTCCCCCATACTGAACTGCTCCTAATAACGCATCGTATATCGTCAGATTGTAAATATCCCCAGTTTTGTCCTATGCCACCCCAGCATGGGACTTTTTTGTATGTCAAAACGTGCTGTCGTTAACACCAATATCTGCCGTTGCCTTACTCCTTATCTGCTGACGTTTCATCTCACATCTGCTGAGACAACGAGTAATTCCTGCTGAGGAATAAAGTCCTTTCTGCTGAGGAATGAGGTCTTGTCTGCTGAGATTTCATTCCATTCCTGCCGAGTTATTACCAACAGCAAGCTCAAATAAGTATATGCGCTCCTTTCTTATGTCAAATAATTTCACAAAATGTGAATGATATTCATTTTGCTAATCAACGCTGAGAAGCTATTTCTACACCAAGAATAAGGTGCGACGAAGAAGTGATAATCACACTCCTTCACGACAAATAGGTGATAGAAGTAGGTCCGAAAAGAACAAAATACAGGTGGTAATGCAAGTTTTTGGCGAAAAATGTTTGTTTGTAACGATAAAGTACCTAATTTTGTGGCACTAACTACTGTGCATACTATCGCCTATGAAGAAATATATACTTGCAATATTATTGTTGACCACGGTCATGTATATGCCTGCTAACGCTTATGACCCCATGAGTGCAGAGGCTGTTGCAGCAGTACTTGACATTGAGGCTGAGGGCATTTCCATCTTTGTGAATGGCCGGCAGGTTAGGGTGGTCAATGCAGAAGGTGAGGATCTTGAAGTCTATAACCTTACTGGTCAGCGTGTGGCAACTATACACATCGACAGCAATGATCAAACCATGAGTGTTAACTTGCCAAAAGGATGCTATATCCTCAAGGTGGGCAAGATCGCACGAAAGGTCTCTATCAGATAATCGAAAGATGGTCTCATTCCTGAATGACAGTCACGAATAACAAACGGGGTCGGCTATGTCCGGCCCTAGTTCATTTCATAGCATATAATATCTATACACCAATATGAAACCCACACAACAAACGCTGCAACAAGTGGAGCGCGCATTACTGAAGGTCGCTGCCAAGTTTCCATCAGGACAGGATGCCGTCATGACTGATATACTGCTGCAGGTCAAGCCGGACAGCGGTGAGCTGCTTGCCTTTAATGATGACATGGAAGAGCTGACAAGAATCGTGGTTGACCAGTGGCTGGAGCCAACGGAAGAAAATCTCTATGCCAATGCTGCAAATGTGATTAAGCAGTGTATCACTCACCTGAAGCCCCAGATTGAGCAGATGGCAATACTACGTCCTTTCTCATTCGTGATGATTGACGAGGAACGGGAAACAATCAGCGATGTCTATTTAGTAGATGATGACACTATGATGATTGACACAGAGTTGTTGAAGGGACTGGATGAGGAACTGGACAAGTTCCTTGTGGACTTGCTTAAAGACTAATCCTCTGCGACTGTTTACAGCCACAAATAATAAGTAGGTATTCACAATTATTTTACACAATTTATTCCCTGTAGGTGTTTTCATGTCTGATGTCACTCTTTGTCGCATCTTTTCCTTTTCTCCTCAGTCACAGAGCCCGCTCTGCTCCTTCGGAGGAAAAGAAAAACCT
>JAFZQR010000037.1 GCA_017620295.1 Bacteroidaceae bacterium | reverse complement strand
CTTCTGCCATGCGGAACACAAGGCCGCCGCAACCTATAGCTATGGCGAGCCAATGCTGATGCAAGAAACCGACGGTTATGTTCTGGCACTAGACGGTGCAGACGCCTTCATCGGCTTCCAGATGGACATTACCGTTCCAGATGCTTCCAATGACTGCAACATACAGCTGGAGAACACCGGCACAGACCACAAGATGGCCTGCCGTCAGCTGAACAACGGACATTACCGTGTGGTATGCTACTCTCCCACCAACGAGCCATTCGCGAAAGACCTCACTGGCTTGCTGACTATATTAACAGAAGGCGATATGGCCATCAGCAACATCCGATTTACAACAGCGGGTCTTGACGAAGTGCGCTTTGGTGATATGAGTGCTACTCTGACGAGCATAGTCAATGTCGCAGACCTCAAGTCAACCTATGTGAAGGTATATACACTTGATGGGCGACTCTACCGTATGGTCCATGTAAGACCAGATGAGAACCCGCTTAATGACTTGCAACCAGGCATATATGTGATTAATAACCAAAAGTATATTGTGAGATGAAAAAAACAAGATTATTCCTAATGTTAGCGATGCTCGCCATAGCGGGCATCGCTCAGGCTGCCAACAACAAGCTGGTCGTGCAGAATATGACCATGGAAGCTGGCAGTAGTGTGACTTTGAATGTTGCCTTGGAGAACGAGACAACAAACCTGATGGGTTTTCAGTGTGACATTGTTCTGCCAGAAGGCCTGACATTGAAACTGAAGAACAACGGAAAGCCTGCAGCAACGCTGAGTGACCGATTTGAGGATACTGGACACAGTGTCTCATCATCTGTGACCTCATCGGGTGCCTACCGCTTCATAGCTACCTCGTTGGATGGTGAGGCCATCCCTGGTACCAGCGGTACGCTGTTTACCGTCACCCTACAGGCCGATGCCTCACTGGCACCTGGCACAACTCTAGAAGGAATAATTAATAACATCGAGTTTAACACGCAGGACAACCAGAAAGTGGTTTTCGATAACGTGACATTCAACGTTAGTATTCCTGGAGATGTTGAGACACTAGAGGTGACAGTCACAAACTGTAGTCGCGAATACGGCGAAGCCAATCCTATATTTGAATATACTGTGGAGGGCGAAGGTCTCGTTGGCACCCCGGAAATTACATGTAATGCTACGCCAAGTTCACCCGTCGGTACATACGACATAGTCATTAGTCAAGGTTCTGTGACGAACTCCAATGTTACATTTGTCAACGGTACGTTGACTATTACCAAAGCCATGTTGACAATCTCTGCCAATGACTGCACGAAACAAGAAGGTGAAGAGAACCCGGAGTTGAGTGTCAGCTATGCAGGATTCAAGAATAACGATGACATTTCATTACTCACCACACAACCCACAGTTACTACTACGGCAACAATAGACAGCCCTGCAGGCATCTATCCGATAACCGTCAGCGATGCAGCCTCCGACAACTATGATTTCACATACGTGGATGGCTCTTTGACAGTGACTTCCAACTCGCATATTCCAGATCCTGACAGCCCGAATAAACTTATCGTGCAGAATATGACCATGGAAGCTGGCAGTAGTGTGACTTTGAATGTTGACTTGAAGAATGAGATAACAAACTTGATGGGCTTCCAGTGTGATATCGTGCTGCCCGAGGGCTTGACACTGAAACTGAAGAACAACGGCAAGCCAGCTGCAACGCTGGGTGAACGATTTGAGGATACTGGTCACAGTATCTCATCATCTGTGACCTCATCGGGTGCCTATCGCTTTATTGCAACCTCATTGGATGGAGAAGCAATCCCAGATACCATCGGTACACTGTTTACCGTCACCCTACAGGCCGATGCCTCACTGGCACCTGGCACCAAACTGGCGGGTTCGGTGAAGAACATTGAGTTCAACACACAAGACAACCAGAAAATCATTTTCGATAATGCAGAATTCTTTGTTACCATTCCACAAGATGATGAGACACTAGAGGTGACAGTTATAAGCTGTACTCGCGAATATGGCGAGGCTAATCCGACATTTGAATTCACGGTGGAGGGTGCAGCTATTGACGGCACACCTGAGATTATCTGTGAAGCTACTGAAACATCACCTGTAGGTATTTATGACATCGTCATAAGTCAAGGAACTGTGACGAACTCCAATGTTACATTTGTCAACGGTACGTTGACTATCACCAAGGCTCCACTGACCATCAATGTCGGTGAATACACAAAAAAACAGAGTGAACAGAATCCTGAGTTCACGCTTTCTTACGAGGGCTTCAAGAACGATGAAACCGACGAGGTGCTGACCAAGCAGCCGACTGTCAGTTGCGAGGCAGATGAAAACAGCACACTAGGCGAGTACGATATCACGGTTTCCGATGCTGAGGCTCAGAACTATGAGATTACCTATGTCAACGGTAAGCTGACTATAACGGATTTGCTTATGCAGACTCTGGATCTGACGGAATTGCCCGTCATGACCTATGGAGATGGGGCATACGCATTACCACAACAGACGGCAGAGGGGCTGGCACTGACTTGGAGCGTCGGTGACGCTACTATAGCCAACATCGTTGACAATAATCTGACAATCCTAAAGGCAGGAACGACCTCTGTGAAGGCAACACAGGCCGGAAACGAGATGTACAAACCTTTTGAACGTGAGTTCACACTGACTATAGGCAAAGCCATGTTGACCTTGACCGCTGACAATTGTACGAAACAGGCGGGAGAAGAGAATCCGGAGTTGAACATAATATACTCTGGTTTCATGTACGATGATGACAACTCATCGCTTATCGTGCAACCCACTGTTTCAACTACGGCAACACAATACAGCCCCGCAGGCACTTATCCAATAACTGTTAGCGGTGCAGCATCCGAAAACTATGATTTTACATACGTGGAGGGGACACTGACAGTAACATCTAACTCGGATCTCACAATTATCTATTTTGAAGACGAAGTTGTAAATGAACTGTGCGTTGCTAATTGGGACATGGATGGCGATGGTGAACTGAGTACAATTGAAGCAGAAGCAGTAACAGATTTAGGCGAAGTATTTGGTAACAGCGAAATTTCATCGTTCAATGAACTGTCATACTTTACGGGGCTTACTTCCATCGGTGACAATGCTTTCAGAACTTGCCAATATCTGAACTCCATCACCATTCCAAAGAGTGTAACAAGCATCGGAGATGGGGCATTCTCCTCCTCTGGTCTCACTTCCATCACCATTCCTAATAGTGTGACAACCATCGGAGCGAATGCTTTTAATGGATGTATCGACCTTATCTCTGTTAAAATGGGGAAAAAAGTCCGCAGTATTGGAGATGAAGCCTTCAGTGGTTGCAGCAGCCTAACATCTATTACACTGCCAAATATGCTGGAAAGCATAGGCAATAGAGCTTTTTCTAGTTGTGCCATTGTTTCCATCACTATTCCCGACAATGTGACTGAAATAGGGGAGGAGGCTTTCAAAAATAGCAGCAGTCTCACAACCGCAATCCTGGGAGAAGGTATTACAGAGATTAAACAACAGACATTCTATGGATGTACTTCCCTCTCCTCTGTCATTATCCCAGACGAAGTGACAAGTATCGGTAATAATGCTTTCAATGGCTGTGTGCTTACTTCTATCACTATACCTAATAGTGTAGAAGAAATCGGAGAATACGCTTTTGCTAATAATGGCAGTCTCACAACCGCCATACTTGGAGATGGTATTACAGAGATTGAAAATGGAACGTTTAATGCATGTCCTTCCCTTACCTCTGTCGTCATCCAAGACGGAGTGACCAGCATCGGGAATGATGCATTTGGGGGATGTAATTCACTTACTTCCGTTAAACTTCCCGAGTCCCTGACAACGCTGGGTGATAATGTTTTTCCAAGCTCATTGAAATCCATCGAACTCCCCAACTCGTTCACTGTTATTCCAGACAACCTTTTCTCTGGCAACTACTTCCAGTATATCAAGTTGGGCAACAGAGTGAAGAGTATAGGAAAGAATGCTTTCGGCAGTCGTGAGATGGTGATGGAGATTAGTACGTCCAATCCTCCAAAGATTTCAAGTGATGCATTCCCGAATGTTGAATATCTGAGTGACCTGAACGTGATAGTTCCAAATGCGGCAGCTGAAACCGCTTACCGTAAGGCTGCTGTATGGCAGGATATGACTTTCTCAAATCAGAACAATATAGCCGAAGTGACGGTTGACACTCCGGGTGAACTGAGTTGGGAGTTACTTGATGAGTGTGGTATTCAGCCAGCCAAGGTGGTGGACCTGAAGGTGAACGGCACCATCAATGCAGCTGACTTCAGTCAGATGCTGGTTAACATGAAGTCCCTCCTTCGTCTGGACCTTTCCGACTGTGATATCACAGATATTCCTGATAACGCCTTGAAAGGTAAGACGCAGCTGCAGGAACTCACCCTGCCAACGGGACTCCAGTCCATTGGAAAGAGCGCATTCTATGGCTGCACATATCTTACGGGTCAGCTGAACCTGCCGTCAACCCTCACATCCATCGGCGAGTCTGCATTCGTGGGTACCGACTATACTTCTGTTAAGATACCCAACTATATCAAGACCATCGGTGACTATGCCTTTAACAATGTGCCCATTAAGCAGAAACTGACACTGCCAGACAGAGTCCGCAGTGTAGGAGCGTATGCTTTTGCGGGGACACAGATAAATGGACTGGTATTTTTCGATGGTGTGACTAGCATTGGTGACTATGCATTCGACGGAACACCTATTCAGGGGCATGTTTCGATTCCCGATGGCGTCACATATCTTGGCAAAGGGGCTTTCAGGAATACTCAGATCTCTACGATGTTCCTCCCCAATAGTATCACGACGCTTAGCGAGGGACTATTCCAGGGCTGCCCCAACCTCAACCTCGTATATGTTCCTGACAACTACACAGCCTTTGACGGTTCAGCCTTTGACGGCTGTAGTGCCTTGACGATACTGCGCCTGTCGGCCAATCTTGAATCGATGGGAGAATACTCATTCCAGAACACCCCGCTGGAATACATCAAGGTGCCTTCGCAGGTGGAAGGTCTCTCGAAAGGTGCGCTCAAGAACTGTAAGAGCCTCGTTTCACTTTCGCTGCCTGCCAACCTGAAGACGGTAGAGAGCGAAGCCCTTTACGGCTGTACAGCCCTGCGCAACCTGAGTGTTGAGGCCACCACACCTCCTGTCATAAAGGACAGAAGTGCCATCCGTGGCATAAATACCGACCTGTGCCTCATTTCCATACCTACATCGGCCTACAGAAACTATGTGCTGGCTGAGTACTGGGGGCAGTTTGTGCAGATGCGCAACGATATCGCAGTGGAGACTGCTGGCAACGGCGAGATTGCTTTTGAAAGTGTTGAAGAGGATGAGGATGATGAAGAGTCTGAGGTTAAGGCATTTGCCCCTCGTCGCACTTTCAAAGATATGCGATATGCACCTCAGGTGGCATCGGAAGAAGAGGCTATGACATTTGCCAACAACGGTTCATCGGTCTATGTTCCCCAAGAGGGCAAGGTACGCTTCTACATCATTCCTGCAGAAGGTGAGGAAATCGTGTCGGCCACTCTTGATGGTGTGGACATCATGTCCGACATCGAGGACGGAGTATACACCACTACGGCTGACAAGAAGAGTGCCAAGCTGGTGGTGAAGTTCTCAGGTGAACAGGAGGAAGATATTCCTACAAGTATAGAACATGTTGGGACAACAAGCGTAAGAAGATATTATAACCTACAAGGTCAACGGATAGTCAGTCCGAGAAAAGGACTTATCATCACTGACGGTAAGAAGATGATGGTGAAATAATAATAAACGCTTATACTTATTGTGTAGGAGGTGGGTACAAATCAAATGTGCTCACCTCCTACAACAATTGTGTGGTTGCCACGCTGGGAAGTCTAGGATGGCGGCTTGCTATTGTTGAAACGTTGCGTCATAAGGCCGATGAACGACATTATTTCTATACTCCAATTTCCGTCACCTCTCAGCGCTATCGCTTTGCGGCATTAAACGTGCTGGCAAAGCGGTTGTCATTTCATACAGATGGCACATAGGATGAAGTCAGTGTTGTATGATGTCGATATTGTGCTATAATATGTCGATGTTGTTTGTTTTGGTGTCGTTGTCATTCTATACTTTTGCCGCTGATATGGTATCATTTTTATTTATATGAATATGAAAAAGAATCTCATTTTCACCGTGTTGCTGGCTGCAGGGATGGCTGTCAATGCACAAACACCAAATGTGGAAGTTGAGTCGGGACAGTTCACGCCCGACTGGAATTCTCTATCTGCTTGGGAGTGTCCTGAATGGTTCAAGGATGCCAAGTTTGGTATCTGGGCACACTGGGGACCGCAGTGCCATGCTGAGGCTGGCGACTGGTATGCCCGTTTCATGTACTATTCTGGTTCTGGGGCCTACAACTGGCACGTGAGCCATTTTGGAAATCCTTCGACCTTCGGACTGAAAGACCTGTGCAATGACTGGAAGGCAGAGAGCTGGAACCCTGAGGAACTGGTCAGCCTGTACAAGAGTGTCGGTGCCCGCTATTTCATGGCTCTGGGTAATCATCATGACAACTTCGACCTTTGGGACTCACCCTATCAGGAGTGGAACTCTGTGAACGTGGGACCGAAGAAGGATATAGTCAAAGGGTGGAGTGAGGCTTGTAAGAACGCGGGTTTGCCGCTCGGCGTGAGCATCCATGCCTCTCATGCTTGGACATGGTTGGAGCCTTCGCAGAACTACGATGGCAACCTGACCAAGGCTGATGGTGCAGGACAGTGGTGGGAAGGCCTTGATCCACAGGAACTGTACGCTCAGAACCACACCCATTCAACAGGGTGGGAGAGCAGCGGAACCATCCATAGCCAGTGGGACTGGGGTAATGGTGCCAGCCAGCCCTCGGCTGCCTATAAGCAGAAGTTCCAGAACCGTGTGCTGGAACTCATCAACGACTACCAGCCGGATATGATCTACTTCGACGATACGGCTATGCCTTTCTATGGCTGTGACGACAACATTGGCAAGAACATCCTTACACATTATTATAATAAGGCTGCTGCGTGGAGTGGTAATGCCCCACAGGTGGTGGTCACGGGCAAGCAGCTCACAACGGAGCAGAAAGGCTACATGATGTGGGATGTGGAGCGTGGCATACCCGACCGTATGCAGGAAACCTATTGGCAGACCTGCACATGCCTTGGTGATTGGCACTATAGCCAGTCGGTCTATAACAATGGGAGCTATAAGAGCGGAGCAACCGTCGTGCGTATGCTTGTAGATATTGTATCGAAGAATGGTAACCTCCTGCTTTCTGTGCCTGTGAAGAGCAACGGTACAATTGACAATAAGGAGCGCCAGATACTGGCCGATATTAAAGCTTGGATGGACATCAATAGTGAGAGCATCTACGGCACTCGCACATGGAAGACATTCGGCGAAGGTCCTTTAGCAGATGCAGCCAACCCAATGAATGCTCAGGGTTTCAACGAAGGACAGAACTACTCATCGCAGGATGTGCGCTATGTTCATAAGAACGACACCGTGTATGCTACCATCATGGCATGGCCAGCTGCTGGCAACTTCACCATGAAGTCATTCTCAATAGCCTCTGACTACTATAGTGGAATGGTTACAAGCGTCAAGCTTCTGGGCTATGGCGACGTAGCCTTCACGCAAGGTATAGATGGACTGACAGTCAACGTACCCGCCACTCATCCCAACGAGATTGCACCTGTCTTCGCCATCACCTTGGAGGAAGACAACCGCAGTGCCTACGAACTGCTGCAAGAGTTGATACAGGCTGTTGAAGCTTCTGCTGAGACAGCTGCTCTGACAGCACACCCTTATAACACAGGCCGATACAATACTGCTAAGATAGAGCAGTTGCGTGAGTCTGTTGCCACAGCAAAGCTTATAGCATCAGATGCCTTGGATGATGATTGCAAATCAGCTAGCACAGCCCTCGTGGCTGCCTACAATAATTTCCAGAACGATGGCAAGAACAAGGGTGGTGTGTTCAGTGGCATAATCGAAGCCAACCTGACCACTGATTACCTCATCGAAGCTTCCAACTTTACCCGTGCGGCTGGTGGCTCGAAGCGTTTCGGAGAACCGAAGAACTGGACGGTTGAGAACTTCAACATCCCCAATGGCAACGACGGTACAAAGGCTGGACTTGACAAATACTCGGGTAAGGAGGCTCTGATGCTTGGCGTATGGAATGATGCAGGCAGTAACTCCAGCGGTGACTCCAGCGGTGACTTAAGTAATGCCCGCATCTATCGTAAGGTTATTCTCCCCGCTGGCAAGTACTACTTTGGAGCAGCCTACAACACCACCTACAATATCAGCAGCGAGGCTTATATGTTTGTCAGCACATCGCTATGCAGTACAGCCGACATCCCAGCGCAGAGCCTTGCCTACTATGGCATCAACAAGTGTTCTGGCGATTTGAAGATTCTTGGCCTGTACTTCCAGCTCAATGAAGAGACAGAGGTGTACATCGGCTTCCAGGCTAATCTGCTTAATGGCTCACCCACTCAGGAGTTCCGTGCCGAGCAGGTTGTTCTCTACTCTCCGAGAGAGGTTCAGGACATGCATCCAGCCGAGCATGGTTGGCAGAAGATAGATGCCATGCCAGAGGATGTGAGCCAGTATTTCTTCGCACTCTACGAACACGACACTGACAAAGGCATTGTGCTAGCAGCTGGGAGCAACCAAGGGAGTGCCAACCAAACCATGTGGTTCGAATCAGACGTCTATCCCGAGGGGAGCAAATACGCCTTGTGGACGTTTGATGCCTTCAACAGCAGCAACTATTCTGGTGCCAAGGGTAGTGCCATGAAATATCTCACCATCACCTGCGTGGGCGATGCCGACAACTGCCTGCAGCACGATAACGCATGGAACTACCGAACAGGAAATAATGGGGAGGGATGGACCGACCGCTGCTATGTGATTCCAGCATATCTGCCAGAGAACTATTGGACGCTACAGAATAACAACGGCAATAACTATATAGGCCATTGGGATGATACTGATGAGATAGCAGGCAATGCAACAGGCAACCGCGTGGGTCATTTTGATTTCTACGCTATCCTGCGTGGTCAGTATGCAGCCGCAGTTGAGAACCTCAACAAAGCTTCCGAGGAGAACCCTATTGACCTCTCCTATCTCATAACCAATGCCGATGCCACACGCTACAACAACTTCCACGCCAAGCAGCCTGTGGGATGGACGCTCTCGCAGGACGATGCCTTCGAGGTGGAGTATGCCAACTACCTGCCATCCAAGGTGGGCAGCAGCTACTTCAACAAGTGGCAGGGTTCAGGTAATCTCACCGACCGCACAATCAGTCAAAAGCTGTCAGGACTTCCCGACGGCAAATACCGCATATCTGTCCGTACTGGTAGCGGAGTGATTCATAAAGGTGCTTCTCTCTTTGCTAACAATGACAAAACCGACATGACTACAGTTGTTGGTGATGGTGCTGTAAGTGTCATCACCGAGATATCCGATGGAGAACTCACCTTCGGCGTGGAACTGAAGAGCTATCAGAGTAACGACTGCAAGTTCGACCATTTCACCCTTGAATACCTAGGTGATCCTAAAGGTACGGTTGGCATAGCTGAAATGGAAGGCGGAATGCAAAATGGCCATTCGTCAAATCATCAAGTTCTTTACGACCTTAGCGGACGTCGCATTTCCGTTCCTGCTGTATCCTCTCAGCAAACAACGCTTCCAAAAGGTATTTACATTCAGAATGGAAGGAAATTTGTGAAGTAAGAATTCAGTTATCATTATTATATTTGTTGCGGGGCATGCACTTGAGTGTATGTCCCGCAACTGTAGCATTGAGCGCGTTGCACAATTGATGGTAATTCGTGGGGGAAAAGTGCGGGTGATGTGGCGCATAATAAGTACCTTTGCCGCTGCTAAGATGAGACTATGTATATAGGCGAAAAGGGAAATACCTGGACACATCTTGTGGGTGCAGTGTTTGCACTTACATCCATGTGGGTGATCTGGCCGGCAGTGAATGCTGGTTGGCAGATGGCGATGGGTGTGATATTCTTTATTTCGGGTATGTTCTTGATGTTCCTGTCCAGCACTATCTATCACTGGTTGCGTCCGGGTGTGGTGAAGCGGGCGATGCGCAAGGTTGACCACATCAGCATATATGTGATGATTGCGTGTAGCTATTCTCCGATATGCCTGGGTGTTGTGGGCGGCTGGCTGGGGTGGACAGTGTTTGGTCTGCTGTGGGCAGTGGTGATAGGCGGCACGTTCTACAAAATCTACGCTATAGGCAAATGGCCTAAGCTATCGTTGGCCTTGTACCTGGTGATGGGGTGGAGTGTACTATTGATAGCGAAGCCGGTGATGGAACGCTTGGAGGTGATAACGATGTTACTTCTTTTGGCTGAAGGTCTGCTATATACTTCCGGCACTTATTTCTTTGCGCACGACAGCAAGCCTCACTTCCATGCGGTGTGGCATGTGTTTGTGCTGTTGGGTGCTATGGCTCACTGGCTGGCTGTGTTGACAATTGTGATATGAGTGTGCCTACCTGTGCCGGATATGTAGGAGACGATGGGTGCAGGCACGTGCGCCAGGTGTGAGAAGATATGTGAGTGGTGCAGCCAGGGCGACGTAGATTGTCATGACTGCGGCTGCGTGGAGAGTCCACCAAAGGAAGTTGGTGTCTTCAGGGAGAGGTAGCAGTGATGAGAACCATGTGGCAGCTACTGCTGAAGCTGCAATGACGGCGTAGTGTCGGAGGGTGCCGGTCCAATAGCCTGTAACACTGGTGTTGAAGCCTCGATGGTAGAGATAATACGGCTTCCAGAGCATTATGATGAGGCCCACGCTGACAATCTTTCCGAGCAGTATGCCTATGATGCCGAAGGGGATACCTATTCCGAATGTTATGCCGACGTTCAGTATCAGTTCCGTCCAAGCTGACCATACATCGTCGTAGAGTCCGTGAGCGTGTAGGAAAATCTCCACCACGGGTCGTGTGACAGTCATGAAGGCGTAGATTACGAATAGGAGCAAGAGGTAGTGTGGCAGCACGAATTCGCTGCCCAGCCATACGGAGATAAAAGGCTCTGTGAGATGATAGACTCCGAAGCAGATGATGCCGGCCACGAACTGACGCAGTGCCATCAGCTCCCAGAATACGCTGACTTCTTTGTCGCGATTGCCTTCGGCCACGAGGTTGCCGACACCTGCGTTCACAGAGTTGAGAACCATGTTGAACAGTAGTGTGACCTTGGTGATGAGCATGGTGTAGTTGCCGTAGTAGGCAACATACTTGAGTGATGCGATGATGAATACGAAGAGTTCGTCGCTCTTGGTGAGGAGGAAGTACTTTATGTGGTGGATGAAGATTTGGCCTGTCTTCTTGAGTATGTCGGGGTACTCACGCAGATACTCACGCCCGCGGCTCTTGTCGGTCTTGAGCCAGGGGTATTCTTTGTTTATCTTCCAGTTGAGTACTACGCAGGCAATGACAGCGAACACCATCTCAATGGCAACCCAGAGGTAGAGGTTCCGGTAGGTGTAGGCAAGGAATATCTGGAGTGCCACCTTGACGAGTCCAGCACTCTGGTAATAGACAGATACGAGATATTGCTTCTGGTCGGCAACAAGGAGTATCTCACGGTAGTTGATGAAGTAGCCTATGAGCTGGGAGCCGAGTATGCTGGTGAATGCAAAATAGACGATGCCCAGGCTCAACTCTGTGTTGCTGAAGATGAGAGGGAAGAAAAGGCTTACCAGCAGACCTGCTACAAGGATGAAAGTACCAACGAGCCGGTAAAGATATCCGAATACACTCAGCACTTTCGACACTTCTTCGCGGTTGCCCTGTTCAAGGGGCTTGTAGAGGAAATAGCTGATGGCAGAACTCATGCCGAACTCAGCTAGGTTGAGGTAGTTGAGTATGTTTGTGAGTGTGCCTGTAAGGCCGATGAACTCTTCACCGAGGCATTGGAGGAAGATGCGTCGGGAGTAGAATGCGAAGAACAGCCCCAGAAAGTAGAACAGCAGGTTGATGCGGGCGTTCAGCAAGCTCTTATGTAATCTATCGGCCACGGAAGATGAATTGTATGAGACGTTTGGTTTCGACGTATGGTAGATAGCGATGCGCCAGAATATTGCGAAGTGTAGTCATGCGGGCAGCAAAGGGCAGACAGCGCGCTGTGATGAGCACATGGGTCAGCGTGTAGCGAAGGTAGCGCCGCCCCATCTGTCGATGCTCAGTGTGACGGCCCAGCCACTGCTCGACAGCTGCTACAGCCTGCAGATAGCAATCCATGTTACGCAGGCTGAACTGCTGTCCCATGGTGCTGGAAGCACGCATACGATGCTGTATCAGAGTCTCTGGCAGCACAGAGATGCGCTCAGTGTTCATGATGAGACACGATGTGAATGTCTCGTCCTCGTGGATGATGCCATCGGGAAACCATATATCGGACTCGCGCCAGCTCTGGGTCTTAGTCAGATAGAGCCAAGGCACAGCGCGAAAGCTGAAGGTTGACAACAGTGTGTCCATCACCTCATGACCACTATAGACAGCATCCTTCTTGAACCTGTTGCTACGCACATATCGCTGACCTTCGATGCTTGCACCCTGTTCGTTGATCATGCTGGCATTGAACATCACCATGTCAGCTTGTGTCTGACGAGCATACACCATGAGATTGAATAGCGCATCCGGCAACAACACATCGTCGCTATCCATGAAGTAAAGCCAGTCGCCATGAATATGTCGCAAGGCTACATTGCGTGCTACGCTCTGTCCGCTGTTTCGCTCGAGCTGGATGACCTGCACACGTTTATCCCGCTTTTCCCATTGCCGCAGGATGTCCAGGGAACCGTCTGTGGAGCAGTCATCGACACAGATGATTTCCAACTGCAAGCTGCGGTCATCGTAGTCGGCCTGCATACACAAGCTCTCCATCATCTGGTCAAGATATGGAGCTGTATTATATATGGGTACTACGATGGAAACTGTCATGGGTTCACAAGATTGTCGGGCTTGTCTTCATACTTATCCTTGCTGGTGAAGTATGAGCCAAGTGTAGCAGTATATTTACGTATCCTAAGCCAGAGGGCTGCTCCAAGCGATTCGCTGACGGTGCCGTAGCCAGTAACGGCGCGTGCACGGCGGTTGCGTAGGAAGCGTATCTTGCCAAGATCGCGCAGTTGGAAGGCCAGATAGCCGTCCTCGCCACGTATGATATCCGTGCGGATGCCGAAGCGTCGGGCTGCTTCAACCGAATAACCGAAGACTAGTCCTCGCACGGACAGTTCGGGGCGGCTGAAATGCTGGAACCAAAGGTGCGAATCGCGCAGCAGCTCGTAGAACCAGAGACCGAGGCGGGAGTGGTTCCTGTCGGGGATATAGCTCCAAAGACTGCTTACAGCAACAGTTCCCTCGCGTAGTAGCTCGCGAGTCATCAACTCCACGTAAGCCGGCGGGTAGAGGGTGTCGCTGTCGATGTTGAGATGGAAACGCCCTCGTGCATGGTCAAGTCCGCACTGGCGAGCGAAGCCGCAGCTGTGGCGCGTCTCGGTATAGTATGGCACACCGCAAGCCTCGAACACGGCAGCCGTGCGGTCGGTGCTGTCGTTATCGACGCCAATCACTTCGACAGGGAAGGATGTCTGCATCTGGCTGAGGCTCCACAGACAAGCCAGCAGATGCTGTTCCTCGTTGTAGGCAATCACGGACACCGTCACGAGCGGTGCGTCGGATTGCAACACCGACAGGCCGTCGTGTACAGCTTGTACTGTATCATGCATGGCCTCCGCATCAAATGGCTTGCCATAGACCGACAGATATGGTTCGTACCAGTTCATTTGTTGTTTGTGCCGTGTTGTGTGTGAAGGAATGTTGATGATGCTCCGCGCAGGTGGAATAGCGACCCAGCCATACGGAGAATAAGCAGGGGCAGTGATAGCAGAGCTTGCAGCAGCTGTCTGTTGTAAAGTCGGCGAGGTACGGCGCATAGAAGGGCTATGAGCAGCACAGACGTCATCACCCACCATTTTGCAGCTCCATCGTAATGACGCAGAGTTAGTTGCAGTAAGGTGGTGACAGCTGTCAGCAGCACCGTGAGTGCTATCAGGAGGCTTCGTGGGATGAGAGCCTGTTGGAGGGTCTTGTCGATATAGTCGAGATTGGCGTGTCGAAGGGCTGATGGCAGGAATGTGAGCATCTGTTTGAGGTTGACAAACTGTGCAGCCAGCCAGCGGCGGCGTTGAAGTCCGAAGTTCTGACTGTCGCTTACTTTCTCATCCAGCACATAGATGTCGGGCAGGTAGGTGATGTGCTGCTTATCCAGGAGCAGCATACGTTCCAGCTCCTTGTCCTCCCCAACTGTTTCAATATGCTTTACAGCCTGGTCAAACCACGATGCCTTGAAGCACATGCCGCTGCCAATAAGTGCGGACGACAGTCCAAGGTTGTTATGCCCCAGTCGGAACACGCTGTTGTTGATCTCCTCGCTCACGGCATCCAGTATGGCTATGGGGGTGTTGGTGTTCTTGGCACAGCGATGAGCCTGGATGGCAACCGTGTCGTGTGTGCAGTATGGTGCAAGGCGGGTTAGTGTGGATGGTTGTATGATGTTGTCGGCATCAATGATTACTACGTGTGTATGAACAGTAGGATCGAACACCGTGAGCATTGCAAGCTTTAGTGCATGTGCCTTTGTATGGATGTCGCTGTTGTTGACAGCAAGGGCTAGTGGCAGGCTCTTCAGGTGTGACATCGTTTGTTCGCTCATGCTGTCGGCTGCCACACACAGGGTGAAGAGCGGCCAATCCTGTCGGAGCGTGGCTTCTACGGTGTCGAGTATTACGTTGTCCTCCTTGTAGGCGGGTATGATGACAAGGAAGTTCGGACGGGCTTCTTCATTGCGATGAGCGCGACAGCGGGGTAGCAACGAGGCAAAAGCAAATATTGCCACGTAAGCAACTGAAACAGCAATCGTGACAAACAACACATAGTCAATAATCACAAGTGCGGTCATGACTCTGTTTCCTCCTTTCTATCTGTGGCCTCATTCTGTACCAGCTTGCTAGCTTGCTGCACGAGCTTTCCACCCTGCTGAACGATTTTTCCCCCTTGCTGTACGAGTTTGCCTCCCTGCTGAACGAGCCTGTCGGTGTGTCTCTTCATATCGTCTTGCCACTCGTCCTTATGGTTTCGCACAAATATTGCTATCCATCCGGCAGGCAGGGCGAAGAATAGCGTCTGTACCATAAGCATGGGTGCATGGCGATAGGCTTTCTCCCATTTGCGGTTGATGAGGTAGTCGGGTGTGGCAACGGCGAAGATGAAAACAATCCAGAATCCAGTAACAATCCACTTGATGGCCATTGACCACCAGAATAGCGGAGTGATGACGGACATGATGGCAATTATTGCCATCATAACCACACGGGGCATTAGCATCCATTGGATTATCTTGTCTGCAAAGTCGTAGTTGTGATGGAGAAGAGCCATAGGCAACTGTCGTATGTGTCGGCGAAGAGCACTCCATTGTGCATACATCCATCCGGAACGCTCGGTGGTGCGGATGCCGCCTCTGAACTGTATTGGCTTGTTGTAGAAGAAGGTATCGTCAAGGAAATCCACGTATTTGCGATCCTGCAGCACGGCAGCCTCAAAGTCTTTTAAGTCTGAACCTTCAGGCAGTTGCATGATATGTTCCTTGAACCATCGGAAATCGAATGCCATGCCAGAGCCCAGAAGACCTGATGCCATCCCGAGTGCTACGTGTCCCATGCGGAATATGCAGGAGTTGATGTCCTCGAATGTTGCTGCCATGATGGCCCGGGGGGTGTCAAGCTGGCGTGTGCTACGGTGTGTCTGAATGGCTTTTGAACCTAGTTGGAAGGCTTCGTTGATGTCCTGGAGATAGGTGGCATCCATCGTCTCACCGCCTTCCAGAATGACCACCATGTCGTAGATGCGCAGGGGAGGGCAGTGCTGTATGGCATGCTGCCATGCTAGCACATCGCTGAATTCGGCATCTTTGTTCATGATGAGGAGATGCAGACGGTGCTGTGCCAGCTTCATGTTGGTCAGGGAGGTGTTTCCGTAGGACACGACCACGATGTCGAAATTCTTGTGGTCGTAGGTCTGTTTGTTGAGTGCCTCTATGGTGTTGAATATAATCTCGTCAGCCATGCGTGCCGACACCACCACAAGAAACCTTGCACTCCGACGGCTGCGAGGAGCCTCGAACTTGGAATAGAAAAGGCTTGCGAAGGCAAACACGGTGAAGTAAAGCACCGTGAAAGCTACCATGATGAATAATATCAGGTCGGTTATGGAGACAATATACCAAATCATTGGCGCGAGGTCTTAGTGAATGGAAAGGCAGCCAAGCCCTTGAGTGTTGCAACGGCAAGGTCGGGACGGCGATGTAGCAGATGCCTGGGGATGTCGCGTACAAAGCCTAATATATATAGGTATAGATAGCAGCACCAGCGTAGTGGCCAGCGGCGGTTGCGGCGGGCGAAGATGAGTCGGTTGCGCGACATATAGTAGGTGCGTGTGACCGACTGCTGTCCGATGGTGTGGCTCTCCTTGTGGAACACCGTCTGTGCGGGATCGTACCATATCTGCAAACCTGCACGGCGTATGTGTTCGCTCCAATCCATTTCCTCATAGTATAGGAAGTAGTCTTCCGACATCATGCCAGCCCGTTGCAGTGTCTCCCATTTGAACATCACGGCAGCTCCGTGGGCAAAGGCTGTTGAGGAAGGGGTGTCGTGCTGTCCGTTGTCGTGTTCGCCGCATCCTATGCCTTGGTTGCGTAGGGTTATGGAAGTCAGGGGCGTGAAGCCAGCGTACTGTATGAGCTTTGGCTCTTCGTCGAAACGCAGCTTGGGACATACGGCACCAATAGTGTCGTCATCCATCAGACGATGGTAGAGTTCTGAAAAGTGGTCGTCGGTGACGTAGGTGTCGTTGTTGATGAGCATCATGGCACGTCCGCGAGCTTTCTTGATGCCTTTGTTGTTACCTGCAGCAAAGCCAAGGTTGCTTCCAGCCTCAATGACCTTAACCTGCGGGGAGTCGGCAAATTTCTCCTTGAGCTTGATTGCTTCATCCTCCTTCGAGCCATTGTCAACCACTATAATCTCCCATTTCAGGGAGCTGACATGTGCGAGCAGCGACTCAATCAGCTGCGTGGTATCCTCGATGCCGTTGTAGTTGATTGTTATGAAGGAGAGGTCGGGGCGCGATGTAGATGGTCGGTTGTCTTGGCTCATATTGATATGTAGGTGCTATGCCCTAAGGCGCTCTAGGGGGTAAATGCTCTCGGCGGCTTGTTTCTGCTCTTCGATGAATGCTTCATTCTCAGCCCTTGCTTTCTCTTCAAGGAGCTGCCGGTCGATGTCCAGTGCCAGCATCACAAGTGAGAGGTTGCCGAAGAAGAGCCAGCAGTTGGGGAACTGCAGCATTATCTGGTTGGCGTAGCCGGCGATGAGCATCGCGAAGGCTCCGGCCACCAATCCAGCCATCATGCCGCTGAGTTCTTTGTCTTTAAGTCGGAACAGCACCACTGTACTGCCCACGGCAATCATGCCTCCATAGGAAAGCAGGAAGATGAACAGGCCCAGATGACCATAGTGTATGTTGACATATACCCATGTGCTGTCGGGTGCTACGGTTGCGAGATAGTGGTTCTTGTTTGTCGGAGGCACATCACCTCCACGTATGCCAGCTCCAAGTCCGAATGGCTTCTCGTCGATGTAGCGTTCCATCGCGGCTTTGTTTATCTCACGTACCGCCAGTGAGTTGTCGTCCTTGTCGAAAGCCGAGCGCATACGGCGTATCATGGCGTTGCCTTGTCCTATCTGTGTGAAAGCAAGCATACCTATGAATAATCCTCCCAATACGCCAGTAGTGACTATCGTGGCGACTCGTTTAGATAGAGCGCAGTAGGCAACCAAGCCTGCACCAAGCACAAAGATTGCACTTCGTGAGCCTGACGCCATCATACCGTATATGGAGGCGGCACAGACGATACCGTAGAACCACTTGTTGCGCTTGCTGGATGTGGTGGTGAGGAACAAAGCTCCGTAGATACATGCTGTGGCAGCCATGCAGCAGCCGTAGTTGGCAGCATCGGTGAAGAACGAAAAGTAGCGTATGATACCGTTGACGAAGTGGGTCTTCATGCCTATGGCCAGCAGCCATATCCATTCGGTGCGGTCAAAACCGCCGAACTGCTGCCTCAATGCCCATCCAACGGCAATCAGTGTGAGCCATCCCCAGAGTTTGAAGAGTGATGTAAGCTGGTCTTTGTGGTAGAAGAACAGGCTGTTGATCATGAACACCCAGAACACCTGTAGCGTCATCGTGCGGAATTCAGCCAACCAACTGGTGAGGATGGTGACAAAGCCAATCTCACTACTCATATTGATTGCCTCCAAAGCAGAGTAGAAGGTCCAGACAAGGTAGATGCCCGTCATGGTTCCGAAGGCACGTCCGGCTTTGGTTCCCCACTGTGCGGAATGGCTGAAGCCATAGATAAGAAGCACTACATAGCACAGCTCGGCATGTACGCTGATGGGTACGGGTAATGTGTAGCCGTAGCGGTTGAGTCCCATCAGGACGTAGTTGATGATGAAAGCCACTACGAATACCAGCGGCAGGGAATACTTGTTCTTCTTTGTTGAGGATTGCTGTGCCGGCTGGTCTTGTGCTATGGTTGCTGTCTCTGGCAAGAGTTGTTTGGACTTTATCTGTGTGTTCGGCAACCTGGTGTGCCCTTACCTTCCCTGAGGATTGTTCTCGGTTGCGGTGAGGCCAAGTTGTGAGAGACGGTACACGAGGTTGTTGAACGATGTGTATGGCGGTAGCTGTCCGGTGTATTCCTGAACGGCATCGCGTCCGGCCTCGGTAAGGTAGAAGTAGATGCTCTCCTTGTTCTCCAGCACTGTCAGCAGCCCTCGCAGTGCCTTGTCGTCAATGTCTTTCCACGTGCGGTTGGCTCGTGCCACAACGAGGCTCAGTGAGCCTTCGTTGACAAGTGTCGGTGGTACTTCATGCTCGTCGAGCGGTGGATATTCCACAAGCAGTATCTCGTTGTTCTGCAAGTCTGGACATAGGTCGTTGATGCTTGTGGCCATGATATATCGGCTGTCGTCGGTGAGGAAGTCCTCGTCGTAGGTCAGCCTTCGAACTTGTAGGCCCATAGATGTCCATAGTTCCTCAAGCTCGTTGGCTATGTAGCTCTTGCCATCACCTTGTGTTGTTGAGAATAGGTTGATGATGTTCTTGCTGTTGGCATCGAGCTTGGGCAGGATCACCTTGCTGAGCTGTCGAAGGGCCATGTCGGCAATAATCTTGTTGTAGCGGCGGTAGCGGAGTGAGCTGTCCATCGGGTAGCATCCAATGACAGGACACTTGGTGAGCTTCTCTGTGCGGCGTCGGTCGCGGAGTGTGCGGTCGAGCAGTTCGATGAGGAAGAAGTAGGCCGCTGTGGCGATGAAAGAGATGAGGCCTGCAGCGAGGAGCACCATCATGCGGTTGTTGGGCGCGGAGTTGATGGGGAAGATAGGCTCGTTCAGCACTCGCAGCGTGGCTGTGGTCATCTGCAGGTTCTTTTGTCGCAGACGTGCAGCATTGAGTGCCTTGAGCATTTCCATGTAGTTGCTCTCGATGAAGCCTATGTGACGTTCCATGCTGTTGAGCTTTGCACCGATGGGGGAGAAGTAGAGGATGGCTTCGTTGATGCGATCCAGCATGATGCCCATCGTTGAAATCTCAGCCTCTGTGGTGAGTGTCTTCAGTTTCTGTTCAAGCCATGTGTTGATGAGTGCGTCACGCTTGATGCCGTTGACACCTCTTGAAGCATCACTGATGGATTGTGTGATGTCTCTGACGCGGCGTTCCTCGTCCTCAAGTTCGCGTCGTGCCTCTTCCACAGCCTCGCGGGCGGCATCGTTGTTCTCGGCTTGTATCTCCAGGTTGCTTACTCTTGACTTCAGGCGTGATATGTTCTGTAGCGATGCCAGGAATTCCTGATTGGTGTTCAGCTGGCTGATGCGGTCGTGGAGCTGGCTTTCGAGAAAGTCGAGTAGGGCTTTCTCTGTAGCGTATGACATCAGTTGCCCTTGATCCATCGTCTTGAACTGAGCGTCCATTATTGCGACCTGCTTGGTCTGTTCTCCGTAGTTGATGATACGGTGCTCGACGTTGTAGTTGATGAGCTGTGTCTCCTGTGCGTTAAGTATGCGGTCGTAACGACGAACCTCGCCTTCGAAGAACTTTATAACGTTGTTGGTTTCACCGTAGCGTATGGCTTGGTACTGGTTGATGAATTCGTCGTCCAAAATCTTCAGCGTGTGGTAGGCTATGCCAGGATCGTCGGAGCCGTATGCGATGTTGATCATGTCGCTCTCTCCCATCTGTGCCACCTTCAGCTTATGGCCTATTTCCGGCACTCCGAAGTATGGGTGGTGTGCTTGTATCTGGAAGATGAAGTTATTGCGGTCTTCCTTGGTGTAGGCGGTGAGATTGCTTACGGTGCGGTTCTCATTGCGTTTATCTACAAGTGCCTTGACCTCCGGAGGAGTAATCATGTCTAGTTGTCGGAAGTGCTCAGCCGTGATATAGTTGTTGTCATGTTCTGGGTCGCCGTACATGAGGCATTTGGCCAACAGCTTCGTGGAGACGCGGCGTATGGTGTTGTCGGTAGTGATGATATAGAGAAGGTTGGCCATGTTGGCACGTGAGTTGCTGGCCACCGTGCCTTCTAGTGAATAGCCGGAGATGATGCCGGTATATACCGTGCTGTCAACGTCGTACTGATGAGGTATCTCGCGTGTGAGGAACCATGCTATGATAACCGTGATGAGCGGTATGATAAGCAGGTACCAGCGTATGCGGTAGAGGAAGCGTGTGACGTATTGTAAGATTTCCATGTGTGGTTAGATTTGTTCTACTTGTCCTCCGAGTCAAGGCTCATATCTACAATGACGTTTGTGATGATGGGTGTGTGCGTCAGAATTTCCAGTATCAGAATGTCGGTGGTGATGGTTGACTGCAGTTCCTGATAGCGCACTATGGCATCGTACTCCCACCTCTTGGTTTCAGCGAGGTCGCGCACCGACACGTCTCCCATCTTGAACTCCTCGTTGGTCAGTTCTCCGGCACCCTTGTAGGCGGCTGCATGCTCGCTGGAGGTCTTGAGTGCTATGAGATTGTTCTCGATGCGTACGTAGAGGGTGGCAATCTTCTGTTTCAGCTCCTCGAAGGCCATCTCTTTCTGGAGCCGTGCCTTGTCGGCGTTGAGTTGCTGTCGGCGTACTCTTCCACGGTAGTCGAAGGCATCGCCCAGCGGTACGCTCACGCTAGCTCCAAAGTTCCAGTAGCTCTGCTGCGACCCCATGTACTGGTAGTATATGGGTGATGTGACGGTGCTGTTGCTGCCGTAGTTGTCCATGATGCCATAGGTGTAGTTTGCGTGTCCGGTGAAGAACTCCAGCAGACTTCGTTTCTCTTTCTTCACCAGTTCTCGCTGTATGGCTTCCTCGCGTGCCAGTATCTCTACTGTCGGGTTTGTCATAGCGTTCTCGAAGAGTTGTCCCAAGGGTGGCAGACGGAAGCCAGAGTACATACCCTCGGTGTCGAAGAAACCAGCATTCACCCCGCTGCTGGCGAGTGTGCTGCCGCCTTCTTGTGCCTGTGCTGTTGTCATAGTTGCAGCCAGCAACAACAACCCTGAAAGATATCTGAATTTCATCATGATTTGTTCACACGTTCTCCTTTTGTATAAAGGCTGTTAGTGTCTTGAATATTATCCAGCAGTCGAGCTTGAAGCTGAATGTCTTGCCGTAGGTGATGTCCAGTTGCTTGCGCTCTTCTGCCGACATACGTCCGCTGTCGCCGCGTTTCATCACCTGCCAGAGACCAGTAAGTCCTGCGGGGGCTATGAAGCGGTCTATGCTCTCGTCGTCGGTCAGCTTCTCTGCCTCATAGAGAGGAAGTGGACGGTTGCCCACAACGCTCATGTCACCTCTCAAAATGTTTATCAGCTGTGGTAGCTCGTCAATGCTGTATTTGCGGATGATGCGTCCCACACGGGTTATGCGCGGGTCGTTCTCAAACTTCACGAAGGCTTGCTTGCGCTCGGCATCGCGCTGCTGCTCGAAGTCTTCGGCCAGCACCATACCATCATCGCCAATGAGGATGTGTGAGTCAGTGCTGGTGGCTATGGCTTGGAAGCCTTCGCTGTCGCTGAGCTTCTGCACGGATTGCTGTTCTCCGTCGCCATATTGGTTGAGTGCTGCAAGGGATTTGAGCTGCTTATCGGCTCCCTGTCTCATACTGCGGAACTTCAAGAAGTCGAACACCTTGTAGTTGGCACCCACTCGTTTACTCTTGTACCACACTTTGCCTGGGCTTTCAAGCCTGATGGCTATGGCGGTGATCAGGAACAGCGGGGAGAGAAGCAAGAGGGCTGTAGATGCAAACACGATGTCGAAGAGCCTCTTCCACAAGGGTATATGGAACTGGAACAGGGTGTGCTGAACCACAACCTGTGCGAAGAGCTGCTGCTCGTGTTCGTCAACAAACATAACCTTCTCGTGTATCTCGCCCATTGAGGCTGCCACGTTGATGGTGTCGTTCACACCATAGCGCAGGTACTCAGCGCGTTCCTCGTTGTGGAGTGGGGTAGAGATGAGAATGATATAGATGCCGGTGAGCTGCTTGCGCAGGTAGGAAAGGACGGTGAAGTCTTCCTGACGGCTGTGCCGCTCCATGAAAATAATGGTGTGGCTGTCTTTAGGAAACGCAGAGAGGCATCCTTCTACATCGCGGTAGTTGGATGCCATTTTCACAGTATAGCTTGGCAGGAAGCCAAGCGCTGACTTCATTCGTCCGTCTCCTCCAAGATAAACGATATTGACCATGCGCCGCTCTTGGCTTGTTAGATTATTTTTTTGATGCGGATTTTTAGCTCCATAGGGTTGAAGGGCTTCACGATATAGTCGGCGGCTCCAACCTCCAGCAGCTTGATACGCTCGCTGGTGCTGTCCTCAGATGAGAGCATGATGACAGGTATGTGCTTGAAGAGGTCATTCTGTTTGATCCATTCGAGGAACTCGTCGCCTCGCATTCCTGGCATACGTATATCGCTGATGATGAGGTCGGGGGTGTTGCCGTCCTGCAGCCATTTCACACCTTGTAGGCCATCGGGCAGCCATGTGCATTGGAATTCACTCTGAAGGTAGATAGACAAGACCTTTGCTATGGTCTCTTTGTCGTCCAAAATAAGAATTTTCTTTTTCATTGCGTATTTGGTTTAGCAATATTGTCGGGCTTGTTATTATGAAACACGTTGTATAGTGCATTTCCGTGCAAAGGTAGTGCAATTATTTTTAATTTGTATGCAAATCACTTGTGGAATTTTAGCTTTGTTGGGGTAAAATCACTCCTTTTGTGTGTCCTTCTAATTGTTGGATGCGGACGTATGGATTCAATCAGCACTACAAACGAATCTGTTCACAAGTGTGAATATCTAAATTCACAAGTGTGAACAGCTAAATTCACAAGAGTGAATATCTAAATTCACAAGTGTGAACAGATTCGTTCATCGGCATGAGATATGTCGTTTGACGGCATGAAAAGAGTCACATGTGAAGTTGAAGCAGGCGCACTCTGTTCTGATGAGTAAAAAAACTGTGGTAAAAAGCTTGCTTAATTCCTCGCTATCCACTATTTTTGCGGCCTAATCATAAGAATAACACAACGATGAACACTAACAACCATCTTGTAATAATGGCTGGCGGCATAGGGAGCAGGTTCTGGCCGATGAGTACACCAACCCACCCGAAGCAGTTCATTGATGTCTTGGGATGTGGTCGCACACTGCTGCAACTCACAGTTGACCGCTTCGCAGGTGTGTGTCCGGCAGAGAATGTATGGGTGGTGACGAGTGCCTCTTATGCCGAGCAGGTTGCCGAGCAGTTGCCCGATGTACCTCGTGACCATATCCTTCAGGAACCCTGTCGCCGCAACACGGCACCATGCATAGCATACGTCAGCTGGCGTATCAAGTTGCTCAACCCAAAGGCCAATATCGTTGTGTCACCTTCCGATCACATTGTGATGGATGCCTCAGAGTTCCGTCGCGTCATCAGCAGTGCTCTGGCTTTCACCTCTGAGACCGATGCCATCGTCACTCTAGGCATGAAGCCCACGCGTCCAGAGACGGGCTATGGCTACATACAGGCAGATTTGAGTACGGCGAGTCCTCGCAATAAGGAGATCTATCGTGTGGATTCCTTCCGCGAGAAACCTGATTTAGCCACGGCTCGCAAGTATATCAAACAGAATAATTACTTCTGGAACAGCGGCATCTTTGTGTTCCGCGTTTCAACAATTGTCAACGCACTTCGTGTATATCAGCCAGAGATATCTGCAATCTTCGAGGGTATGCAGGGTGTGTTGGGTACGCCAAAGGAGCAGGCTGTCGTGAACGAGCAGTTCCCCAAGTGCGAGAGCATCTCCATCGACTATGCCGTTATGGAGAAAGCCGAGGAAATCTTTGTGTTCCCAGCCTCATTCGGTTGGAGCGATTTGGGTACATGGGGTTCACTTCATGAGCAGAGTCAGCGTGATGCCAATGGCAATGCTTGCATAGGCAACGACATCCACCTCTTCGATTCTCACAACTGTATTATTCATACAACAGAGGAACGCAAGGTCGTTGTTCAGGGTCTTGACGGCTATATCGTGGCAGAGAAGGACAACACGCTTCTCATCTGCCGTCTAAGCGAGGAACAGCGCATCAAGCAGTTCTCCGAATAGAGGCGCCGTCTTGATGCCCTTTCAGGGTGTTGGCGTTTTATTGTACTCCTAGTTCGAGACGACGAATCTCTTTTGCCAGCTCGTTGAGTTGTTGTATGCGGGGGTAGTAGGAGGCTTCCAGTTGGCGTATGGTGACAGCCAGTTGGGCGCGGTCGGCGGCAGAAGCTTTTGCATAGTTGTCGCGGAGGCGTTGCAGCATGAGTTCGTCGGTGCTGTTGTTCTTCTTCATCGTGAGCCATTCCTGTGCCTTCTCGCGAGCCGTAGGATTGCGGAAATCCGTTAGCTGGGTATAGACGATGTTGTCGTTGACGACAAATCTGAAGGTCTCCGTATGTTGTTGCTGTTGGCGGCTGGACGTGCGGAGGGCTGTAAGCCGTTGCTTGGCAGCATCTACCGCCTGCTCGTTGCCATCCCATGTGTCGGCTATGCAGGTCAGCTGTGCCAATCGTCGCAGCAGAGCGGGGTCGGTGTCTTCACCGTAGGTCTGACGTGTATCGTTGGGGATGAAGGTATAGACGCATACGCTGTCGGCTGGTTGGTTGCGGTCGGTGATGAACCATCCAAGGCTTGCCTGTTCGTCAATGGCCAGAAGGTAGTCATTAGCGGTGGAGTTGAAGGGGAAGCCTATGTTCTCAGGTGTGAGGCATTCACCCTCATTGCCGTCGGCGCGGGTCACGAAGATGTCGTAGCCTCCCATGCTCTCATCGCCAGTGGCAGCATAATAGAGTGTCACTCCATCTGCCATCAGGAACGGGTAGTTCTGTCGAATGCTTTCATGAAGACCTGTAAGCGGCACGGGGGCCTGCCATTCGTTGCCGATGAGGTCGGTTACAGCCAATAGCGAACCGCCATCTTCTGTCGGGATGGCCACGTAGCGGCGGTTGCCTAGGTCGTTCTCGTAGAGTGTGCAGCCAAGGCTGTCGCGTGTGTGATAGCTTCTGGCGTAGGTGTCGAGGCGTCCGCTGCCTTGACTTAGTCGGATGGCTCTGAGAGCTTCATCTACACCTACAACAATACTGTCAATCACCACAATCCGTTCCGTAGCCATCAGTTTCTGCCATCCGTCTTGTGCTGTCTCACGCATCGTGGTGAGTGCGGTCGTGGATTTGCGGCGGCGTTCAAGGTTGGCTATTTCCTTTGATAGGATGTTCTCGGCATCGTCAAACCTGTATTCACTGATGGCTTTCCGTGCGAGTTCCATAGGTGATGGTTCTGGTGCGGCAGCTCTGCGGTTGCGGCGTCGTTGTGCACTCATGTCGAATGCGAGCAGGAGGCAGAGTGCTATCACTGTTATGCGTCTGTACATAAAGGTCTATCTGTTCGTTTGCGTTATTTGTGTGCAAAGGTAGTGACTTATCATATAAAACGAGTAACTTTGCGGCATCATTTATTATAATGACATGAATTTCACTATTAAACACCCAGAGAATGAAGGGGGGATGAACGAGCGAATTCGTCGCCTGCGGCAACAGAACTTCGACACACCCACAACGTTGAGCATTGAACGTGCCCTCATAGAGACCGAATTCTACAAGCAGAACTATGGCACGATGTCCACGCCGGTGCTTCGAGCAAAGAACTTCTATGAGATTTGCAAGAGGAAGTCTATATACATAGGTGAGGATGAGCTGATAGTAGGCGAGCGCGGACCAAAACCGAAGGCTGTGCCTACGTTCCCCGAGCTGACCTGCCATTCGGTGGAAGACCTGCACACGCTCAACTCCCGTCAGCTGCAACCCTACACCATCAGTCAGGAGGATATTGACACCTATGAACGCGAGGTGATACCATACTGGAAAGGTAAGACCCAGCGGGAACGCATCTTCAACCATGTGTCAAAGGAATGGGAGGAGGCGTATCATGCTGGAGTCTTCACCGAGTTTATGGAGCAGCGCGCAGCCGGACACACTGCAATGGACGGCAAGATGTACGGCGAGGGTTTGCTTGATGTGAAGGCCCGCATAGAGAAACGCATTGCAGAACTTGACTACATCAACGACCCTGAGGCCACCGACAAACAACAGGAGCTGGAGGCTATGGCCATCTCCTGCGATGCCGCCATCTTGTTTGCTGAACGACATGCAGAACTGGCAGAGAAAATGGCTGAGGAGCTGGAAAGAGAAATGACGAATGACGAATCTCGCTTCGCTCGGAATGACGAATGTGATAATTCGTCATTCGTCACTCGTCATTCGTCATTAGAGTACCGGGTCTTGGAGCTGCGCAAGATTGCCGACGTATGCCGCTGGGTGCCGGCGCATGCACCGCGTGATATGTGGGAGGCAATACAGATGTACTGGTTTGTGCATCTGGGTACGGTGACGGAACTCAACGGATGGGACTCGATGAACCCGGGACATATTGACCAGCACCTGTGGCCGTTCTATGAGAAGGGTGTCAAGGATGGCACATTGACCCGCGACCAGGCCAAGGAACTGCTCAGCTGTCTCTGGATTAAGTTCAACAACCAGCCGGCACCTCCAAAGGTAGGTGTGACAGCTTTGGAGAGTGGCACCTACAACGACTTCACGAATATCAACATAGGCGGAGTTGATCGCGAGGGTAACAGTGCAGCCAACGAGCTGTCATACATCATACTGGAGATACAGGAGGAGCTGCACGAGTTGCAGCCAGGACTCAGCATCCATATCGCTGAGAATACTCCCGATGAGTTCTTGCTGGAAGGCATCAAGGTAATCAGACAGGGACACGGCTACCCCAGCATCTTCAATCCCGACACCTATATCAAGGAACTGGTGCGGGAAGGCAAGTCGCTGGAAGATGCGCGAGAGGGTGGCTGTTCTGGATGCATCGAAGTGGGTGCATTCGGTAAGGAGGCGTACTTGTTGACGGGCTATCTGAACACACCGAAGATACTGGAGATAACGTTGAACAATGGCATCGATCCCGAGACAGGCAAGAAGCTTGGGTTGGAGACAGGAGACCCACGTGAGTTCAAGAGCTACGAGGAACTCTACGATGCCTGGCATAAGCAGATGGTGTATTTCGTGAACCTGAAGCTGTCGGTCAACAATTATATAGAGCGTATGTTCTCGCTCTACGCGCCAGCTACCTTCCTGAGTCTCTACATAGACGACTGTATTGAGAAAGGCAAAGACTATTATAGTGGTGGCGCACGCTACAATACAACTTATATACAATGCACTGGTCTTGGCACCATCACAGACTGCTTCTCCACTCTCAAGAAACACGTGTTCGAGGACAAACGATACACTATGGATGAGGTCTTGCAGGCGTGTGCTAAGAACTGGGGCGGGGGTGAGGCTATGCGCCTGTATATCCGCAACCATACACCATTCTTCGGCAACGACGACCCTTATGCCGATGAGATTGCAGTGCGCGTGTATGACGATTTGGTGAAGGCCATAGAGGGACGCCCTAACACTCGAGGCGGTAAGACTCAGCTTAACATGCTCTCAACAACCTGCCACAATTATTTTGGCAGTGTGTGTGGAGCCACACCCAATGGACGCTATGCACACTTCGCCATTAGCGATGGAACATCACCGTCGCACGGCAGCGACACACATGGTCCTACAGCGGTGATAAAGTCGCTCGGCAAACTGGATCAGACCAAGAGTGGAGGCACACTGCTCAACGTGCGCTTTACTCCGGCATTGTTGCGTCGCGATGAGGACATGAAGAAACTTGGCTACCTAATTCGCACATACTTCAAGTTCGGGGGACACCACATACAGTTCAATATTGTGGATACTGCAACCTTGCTTGATGCACAGAAGCATCCCGACCAATACCGTGACCTCCTGGTGCGCGTGGCTGGTTATAGCGACTATTTCAATGATATGACCGAACAGCTTCAGAATGAGATAATTGCAAGAACTGAGAATGAAGCCGTTTGAGAACGGGTGTAGCCCCCTCACAGTGTTTGACATCAAACGTTATGCCATCAATGACGGACCTGGCATACGCACCACCATCTTCCTGAAGGGGTGTCCGCTGCGGTGTGTATGGTGCCATAATCCTGAGTCGTGGCTGCCTAAGCCTGAGATCCTGTTCAAGCAACAAAAGTGCATAGGCTGTAACACCTGCGGCATACACCCTCACCAGAGAGAGATGCTTACAAGAATGACGAATGATGAATCTCGCTTTGCTCGAAATGACGAATGTGAATTACCATCCAATTTGGAAAGTGACTCTTATTCGTCATCCGTCACTCGTCATTCGTCATTCGTCACTCGTCATTCGTCATTCGTCACTCGTCATTCGTCATTCGACATTCGTCATTCGTCATTCGACATTCGTCATTCGTCATTCGACATTCGTCATTCGTCATTCGACATTCGTCATTCGTCATTCAAAGATTGTCCCACCCTTGCCCTTGAGATGTGCGGGCGGGATTATACGGTTGAAGAGTTGCTGGCTGAGATAGAGAAGGAACGTGATATAATGATTGACAGTGGAGGAGGGGTGACTATAAGCGGTGGAGAACCACTTTTCGGAATGACGCATGACCAATCTCGCTTCGCCCGGAATGACGAATGTGCATTATCATCCGACATGGAAAGTGACTCTTATTCGTCACTCGTCACTCGTCATTCGTCATTCGTCACTCGTCACTCGTCATTCGTCATTCGTCACTCGTCATTCGTCATTCGTCACTCGTCATTCGTCATTCGTCACTCGTCATTCGTCATTCGTCACTCGTCATTCGTCATTAGTTACTCTTCTTCGTGAACTCGGTTCCCGTGGCTTCCATCGGGCCGTTGATACCACTCTTTATGCACCTGCCGATGTTGTACGTCGGGTGGCGGAAGAGACCGAGCTGTTTCTTGTTGACTTGAAGGTGATGGACTCTGTTAAACATAAGCTTTATACGGGTGTGTCTAATGAGGTTGTACTCAATAATATCCGCCTTATAGCAGAACTGGGTAAGGCCTTCCAGATTCGTATTCCGCTCATAGTGGGTGTCAACGCTGACGATGATAATCTTCATGCAACAGCGCGGTTCCTTACAAGCTTGCCTGCAAAGAATATTCCTGTCAATCTGCTGCCATATCATGATGCAGGCAAGGACAAGCACCTGAGACGCAATACGACATACAATCCCAACAGCATTCAGATGTCCACACCGACCGATGAACAGCTGCAACACTGCATCGATATATTCTCTGGCTATGGGGTGCAGGCTACTGTCGGAGGATAGCAAATCATTTTAAGTAGGTATTCACAATTATTTTACACAATTTATTCCCTGTAGGTGTTTTCATGTCTGATGTCACTCTTTGTCGCATCTTTTCCTTTTCTCCTCAGTCACACCTTTCAGGCCTCCGTCGCACTGAAGCAGTGCT
>JAFZQR010000036.1 GCA_017620295.1 Bacteroidaceae bacterium | reverse complement strand
TTCATGTCTTTGCTCGCTCTTTGGCGCATCTTTTCCTTTTATCCTCAGTCACAGAGTCCGCTCTGCTCCTTCGGAGAAAAGAAAAATCTGCATCCAAATAGCTGAACAAATACATAAAACTAATTGTGAACACCTACTTATATTGCAATCTGTTATCAATTATCCCCTACTAGGTCCTCATAGGATAAGGGCTGGTGTATCATGCCGTATTCAAACATAAGGTCTGATGCAAGTTTAACCATGTCGGGACGAAGCCTGAACTCACGCTTGCCACTTTCACGGTCCAGCTGTAGGCGGAGGGTTTCCTCCAGCATCAGCTTCTGAAGCACTCGATTAGTTGCTATATGCTCTTTCGTAACATATTTCATCACTATATCTAGTGTTTCATCAAAATGATTAACCGCCCACTCCCAGCCTTTGCGACTTGCTTCAGAAAACTTCCGTGCCTGATCCCTATGCGACAGGTAGTAGGCTCGCTGCATATACACTCCATCTTCCTGAACATTATAGCCATGATCACAGAATCTATATACCTCTTCGTCAGTCAAAGGAAATCCGGCCTGGAGTATTTGGTAATACTCGTTGTAGCTCATTCCCAACGTGGCGTCAATGGCTCCAGTCAAGAAAAGCGTTATGTTCGTTGAGAACCGTATCCATTCGTAGTTAAGGTTATCCTTCATGCTCATGCAACGTGCCAGCTGTCCAAATCCTGCACTCCAAACACCAACACGTTCTCCCTTTTGTGTAAGCGGATTCTTACCCCAACGCGAGATAATCACCATACCGTTGTTCATGGAAGTTTGCAAGATGTTTACCAAAGGAATACCATCGTCCAAAACATCCATTGCTTCACATAGTTGAAGTGTTGTTGCCTGGCTTTCGCCTCTGCGCACTCGATCTATTGCAGGCTGCGTCACTGAAGGGTGAACAATCTCAACATCCAGTCCTACATTGTCGTAAAAACCTTTTTCTTTCGCCACATAGTAGCCTGCAAACTGAGCCTGAGCCGACCATTGTGGTGTGAAGACAAACTTTTCCCTCACCTTATCCTGTGCCAGTGCCGGCATACATGCCACTAAAACAATGGTCACATTAAATATCCATATCTTATATTTCATTTCCTAATGATTATAGCTGCCTTAAACTCATTTCATAGAAAAGGCCTTTCTGGGCCATTAGTTCCTCAAATGAACCTTCTTCTGCGATTTTCCCTTTGTCAAGTACAATGATGCGGTCACAATGTCGGATGGTGCTGAGGCGGTGGGCAATGACCACACGAGTACACATCAACGAATCGAGATTGTCAGACACCGTCTTCTGTGAGATATTGTCCAGTGCCGACGTTGCTTCATCGAAGAATATTATATCAGGCTTTGATATTAACGCCCTTGCAATGAGAATACGTTGCTTTTGTCCGCCACTGAATCCGCCACCAGCTTCACTGACCATAGTGTGGAGACCCATAGGCATACGACGTACGTCTTCATCCAAGCAGGCCATGCGAAGAGCTTCCCAAGCATCATCATGTGTAGCCCATGGAGCAGTGATTGTTATGTTATGGAACAGATCTCCAGTAAACAAGCTACCACTCTGTAAACAGCAACCTATCTTACGGCGCAGAGAAGCTTTATCCACTTTTGACAAATCATAGCTATCGTAGTAGATACCGCCTGTCAGAGGTTGCTCAAATCCCAACAGAAGACGCATTAGTGTTGATTTACCGCAGCCAGACTTACCAACTATTCCTACATACTCACCTGGCTCTATCTTAAGCGACAAATCATCAAGTACAAGAGGTCCGTCCTCCTGGTAGCGGAAAGAGATTCCACTCACCTCAATGCTACCGAAGAGATCCTCCACCTGCGGTGCCTTGTCCTCGATTTCAGGAACAGCATCAAGAATAGGCTTGACACTTTCCATCAGCGGCCTTATCTGTGCCATCTCCGGTACCACAGCATTGAGCTGCGTCAAGGCTGCTGTAATCATACCGAAAGCCGAGCTGAAGGCAATATAGTCGGAGGTGCTGACATTATTAGATAATGTACTCCAGAATATAAGCATCATACCACCGAAGCCAAACAGGGCGGTGAGAGCTGGATAAAGCCTTCCTGTTAATGCCGGATTATAAAGAAGACGCGCAGTCTTCCCGTAGTGGTCGAGCCATCGGATAAAGGCTCGGTTCTCACTGCCAGTAAGCTTCAATTTCTGAATTCCAGCAAAGAGATTATATTCAAGTCCGCTGATTTTTGCAGCTCCTTCGGTGTATTTCTGCTGGAGTCCTACGATACGTCGATAGTTTAGCACGAGAACTATTGATTGTGCCACAATCACCGCCACTGCCGGCCAAAACAGCTTGTCACCGTAGATGTAAACCTGTACAAGGTATATTATGCTTAACAGAGCCGAAAGCAGCGTACCTACAACAGCTTCATTGACAAGCGACGCCAGAGTGGATATGTTCTGTAGCTTTGCTGTGAGTTCTCCACTGGAGTTCTTGCTAAAGAATGTAGGGGAGAGTAAGAATGTGCGGGCCATCACGGCATTCTGAACATGCAGTTCTACAATTTGTTGTATGCGGATGATATAGAGATTGCGTGTCAGAGTTAGAAGTAATGTTCCTATAGTAGAACCTATAAGTAGCCCTGTGATTGGCAGTAAGTCAGTGGCATCGCCTGTGGGAATGACAGTGTCGAAGATTAATTTGTTTGCCATAGGGGTAAACATACCGAGAAGCACCACCACAAGAGCGCACAATATCAACAGAAGGAGATTCGACATGGACACCACGCTCCACGTGAACTTAGCAAGGTCTTTCAAAGTCAGTGAATGCAGAGGTAGAGCCTTCGTGAAGGTGATAGCTTTAGACTTCAGCTGTTCTTTCATCTCACGTTTCCCCACTTGTCGCATGCTGCCATCTTGATCACGGTAGTGGTAACCCAACCCTGTCTTGGTCGGAACAAGTGCCACTAAGCGTCCGTCCTTAGTATATCCAAGAAGAGGTCCGACACACTCACGCCACCATTTTCCCACAAGGCTGATGTCGCGCATCATAATGCCACGAGGACGCAGGATGCCCGTCAACTGCTCTTCGGCTGGAAGGCCTTCCTCGAGCTCATAGTCAGTGACACCTAGAGCCTCCAACACTTGACGTAGTGCACTTTCATCGTTCTGCGGTACTACTCGCTTCTTATCCAATAGGCCAAGCCGCTGGGATGTTTTCTCATTAACCTCAGCCAGCGCAGCCTTTTCCGCAGTGCGCCTTTTTTCTATTTGGTTCAGATAAACTGCCATGTTTATGTTTGGCGGTCAGTGTTTAGTTGGACTATTCGCTTTTCATTAGTTGTTGATAGAATCCCTCTTGAGCTATGAGTTCCTCATGTCGTCCACGTTGAAGGATTTTGCCCTGGTCCATTACAATAATCTCGTCGCAGTCGCGGATGGTACTCAAGCGGTGGGCAACGATAATCTGTGTCGGCCCCATGCGTCGGATGCGGCGCATAACTTCATCCTCAGTCTTCGGGTCAAGTGCACTGGTGGCCTCGTCCATAATGAGTACAGAGGGTTCCTTGGCAAGTGCAGTTGCAATCTCCATACGCTGACGCTGTCCTCCGCTAAAGTTTTGGCCCCCCTTGATAATCCGTGTACCAAAGCCTTCGGGACGACTTATGATATCGTCACGTATCTGAGCATCGTTGGACGCCATCATTACTGCAAAGTCCTCAATTGAGGGATCCCACATTCGTATGTTTTGAGCTACGGTGTCATCAAAGAGCACCACATTCTGGTCTATGACAGCCACCGAATTAGTAAGCTCTTCATTGGATATTGTCTCAATAGGCCGTCCATCGAAAAGAATTTCCCCGCTCCATGGCTTATACAGACCACTGATTAGCTTCGCCAGAGTACTCTTTCCGCATCCACTCGTGCCAACAAAGGCAACAGAGTGTCCTGGTTCTATTCTAAGATTGAAATCCTCGATTAGCGGTGCTTGCAAAGGTGAATAGCCGAATGTCACATGCTTCAGTTCCACAAGCCCTCCAAGTTTACCTTGCTGTATATCGCCCATAGAATCGCGATGATCCTCTGGATATTTCATAACATCCTCCACACGTTCCATCTGACTGCGCATCTCCACAATCTTTTGAGAAGCATTTACCATATCGTTCACAGGCGTGAGGAATGAACCCATAAAACCTTGAAAAGCCATCAGCATACCTATGGTCATTTCTCCCTTCAAAATCAGATATGCGCCAAGAATAAGAACAGATATATTAACCAAACCGTTGGCTACAACAGGCACAAGTGACATTTGGACATGGTCAATGTCACTTACACCGTTCACGTTGAATTTGCGAGCCCATAGACCACTCCAATACTTGAAGAATGCTGTTTCAGCACCTGCAGCTTTGATGCTCTCCATGTTGTCGATGCAAGACACCGTGGCTGAGAAATACTTACCCTCGCTCTGCTCCATTGAGCGAATGAGGTTGATGCTTTGATTGGAGAAATACTTCACCAGCCCAAGGTTGATACCAGCTGTCACTACACCGATAAGCGTCAACCAAACAGAGTAGGATAACATCAATGCCAAATACAGTGCAAGAAGACCAATATTGATTACCTGTGGAGCAAGCACCTCAACCAGTGAGTGAGTGATGGTCTCGTTTAAGTGCATACGCTGTTGAAGGTCACCGACGTTACGCATGGCAAAAAAAGGTATAGGTAACCGCAACAAGTGGTGCAAGTATTCCTTGTTACCTTTCAAAGCCAAAGCTCCCGCTACACGCTTTGTATAGCGGCTTTGCAACAATACTACAAAAAACTGGTATGCAGCCACCAGCCCCATTCCGATAAAAAGCCACTTTGTCCAGTCGGGGTTTCTTCCAGATAATATTTCATCAAGGAAGATACGTGTGAACATCGGCGTAATGAGAGCAACGAAAGCAGCCATTAAGGCAAAAACAAACGTTAGCCAAAAAGCCTCGCTTGAGCCACGCAAATTCCTCTTAATATATGAAAGAATGCTAGTTTGATGACCTCCCTTCTCAAACCGCTCAGTAGGCTGGAATGTGAGGCATACACCAGTATATTGCTTTCGGAACTCTTCCATCGGCCATTTCACAGGCCCGACTCCAGGATCGTTGATACAAGCTCGTCCTTTACGATCGAAACCACGGAAAACGACAAAATGCTGGAAGTTCCAATGGATGATTGCGGGATGTTTGCCTTCGAGCGCTTCGGGCGAGGTTCGATACCCTTTTGCTTCGAGGCCATAACTTCGTGCGGCACGAAGGATGTCCTTGGCGGATGAGCCGTCACGGTTCACACCACATGCGGCTCGCACCTCTTCCAAGGGTAGCCACTTGCCATAATAGGCCAGAATCATTGTCAACGATGCAGCCCCGCATTCAACGGCCTCCATCTGCATCACTTGGGGTACGTTGACAACTTTTGATTTCGAACCTCGATTTTTCAATTGTGAAGTATGAATTGTCAATTACCCATTAACGACTGAGCAGCGTTCTCCACGGTGCCAACAAGGACGCGCCAGACAGCTTTTTTCTGTGTAATGATTTGGATATTGCATAGTGTTCCGTTGCCAACCTTCACGTCACGACTCTTGGCGCGGCTCCAGACAAGCTCACCGTCCTGCTCATCAAGTGTAACACGTACCTCATACATAGCCTGGCCGTCTGGAACAAAAGCAGCCAGAGGGTCTAGTTTCACACGGTTAATTATTTCAGGCCTTGTCGTAGGATACTGTTCAATGCCAACCAAACGACCGTAGGCATAGCCCCAGTCCTCCCTCTTCATGTTGGATGGAGTGACCTGAACCTGCTGACCCAGCTTAAGTTTGCGCAAGTCATTGTAGGTCACATAGCATAGCATTTCGCGACCTGACATCTGCTGTGTCTGTGGCAATAGCCATGCCACTGGTTCACCAGCCTTGAACTGCGTACCCGGAAGCAGTGTAGAGATCACCACGCCATCACGCGGTGCTGTAGCAGCCGATGTAGAGAGCTTGTTATGAATCTCCACAATGTTTGTTCCGTAGGTTACTGCGGCACCGTGTGCAGCCAACGTGCGACTTACCGTGCCATCGTAGGGGACACTCACTGGCGTGGCCTCACCAAACGGGAATACCACTCCTTGCGCCGTCACCTTATAGTTTATAGTGCCGAAGATACACCAGTAAAGAGCCACAACCATCATCGTCACCATTGCAGCAATGACGACTTTCAAATTAGGCGATGCCACACGCGCCATCTCCTCGGCTTCACTATGGTCGTCAAGGGCTTCCAGAGCCTCTTGATTGAATATGTTGGCCATTTTTATACTCTCTCTACAGCTATATGACGAGTGAAACCTGTCATTTTGAGAATATCAAATATGTCGTCGTTGACGTGCGTGAGTTTCATCTGTCCACCGAGACTTCGCACAACAGTGCGCATTGTTGCCTGGAGGATGCGCAGGCC
This sequence comes from Bacteroidaceae bacterium, assembly GCA_017620295.1. Taxonomy (GTDB): domain Bacteria; phylum Bacteroidota; class Bacteroidia; order Bacteroidales; family Bacteroidaceae; genus Physcousia. Next base: position 112,988 of record JAFZQR010000036.1, on the reverse strand, counting down.
CGAACTGGCCATATAGTTCAACTCAGAGCAATCCAGCTCCAAGTCAACTCCTTGTTCCAATGCTGGCTGAATATCTGCCTCAAACTGCGCTGCGTTCAACGTATCGATACGTTCTCCTGTCTTGATGATGGTTTTGCCACCGTCCTTTATTATTTGAGTCATACCCTAAAGTTTTTTCTTCATCGTCAGTTGGTTTATGTTGCCCAAACGTTTGTAGGACACCTCATTCATAATATTCTTAACGATAAGGATGCCCATGCCTCCCTGTTCACGATCCATAGGATTCACATCAATGTCTGCATCCTCTTTTGCCGTAGGATCGAAAGGCTTGCCAGTGTCAGAAAGCACAAAGGCGAGTTCTTTGTTGTCGCTCTCCACTGTGAGAGTGATCTCTGCACTGGTTCCTTCGGGATAAGCGTAGTATATTACGTTGGTCACCATTTCCTCCATGGCCACCTGCAGTTTCATGGCCAAGTGCATATCGAGTTGCAACTCGTTGCATACACACTCCATGAACTCAGCAACGCGGCTGAGTTCATGCTCTTCGTTCTTGAATTTCAATTCTTTTTTCATAAGAATTAAGGATAAGAGGAGATGTTACAGGACTGCTTGCTGCGAAACTGGAACAGGATTAGGTCCATACCATATAGCTCCGCTTGGCACTCCCAATCCACCAGAAGCTTTTTCTAAATCGTCATCGGATAATTCAATTGCACCAGCTTCCACTAGTTCATCGTAGATAGCCTTAGCCTCTTCCGTCAGCTGTTTCAGCTGCTGCTTCTTGGCTTCGATTTGTTCGGATGTTAATGTTGCCATATTCTTATGCATTTTATAGTTCAAAATTCCTATACAATATTATATATGTGAAGAAGAGTGTGTTAGGGATTACCTTGACTGTTACGACGTAGATCTGGCTGATGATATACTCCTCCAGAAGCTTGGCCGAGATCGTCATCGGATAATTCAATGACGCCTGCTCCCACTAATTCATCGTAGATGGCCTTAGCCTCATCTGCCAGCTGTTTCAGCTGCTTCTTCTTGGCCTCTATTTGTTCTGACGATAATGTTGGCATGGTAATTAATGGTGTTTAATTTGTTAAGTAGGTGTTCACAATTAGTTTTATGTATTTGTTCAGCTATTTGGATGCAGATTTTTCTTTTCTCCGAAGGAGCAGAGCGGACTCTGTGACTGAGGATAAAAGGAAAAGATGCGCCAAAGAGCAAACAAAGACATGAAAGCACCTACAATGCTGGATATAGTAAAATAATTTTGAACACCTACTTAGTCTGGAAATGGTTATAGGTGGGAATTATAAGAACCCACCTATAGTGTTAGATCTATATATGGCAGTGGGTCTGGTAAATCTGGGATGTCTGGTATTGGATATGAAGATGGGTAAGGAATGTTAATTCCTCCAACACCTCCTGAGGCCTTGTCGAGGTCGTCGTCTGAAAGCTCTATGGCACCTGCCTCTACCAGTTCGTTATACAGAGCCTTGATTTCATCGTTCAAATGCTGCAGTTGCTGCTTCTTAGCCTCAATCTGTTCTTTTGTCAATGTTGCCATGATAATGTTGTTTATTAATGTTTTTACTAAATAATATTCTGGCATAGGTTACATCACGACCTCTGTTGGAGTTTTAGAGTTGGAAGAAATCCAAATGTGCCCTCCAGCAGCCTTGTCGAGGTCGTCATCTGAAAGTTCTATGGCACCTGCCTCAACTAGTTCGTCGTACAGAGCCTTCATTTCATTCTTCAACTGCTGCAGTTGCCGCTTCTTAGCCTCAATCTGTTCTTTTGTCAATGTTGCCATAGTATAGATGTTAAACTGGGTATTAAAAACAGATAATGTGATAAGCACATATAATAATATGCCTAATATTTGGCTCAAAGATACAACACATTAGCGAAACAGATGCCTCTTATGCGGAAAAAGTGTGAAATAGTAGTAATTTTATTTCGGCAGTAGTGTTCACTCAACGTGGTCTATGAGTTCAATCAGCACGATGCAAGAATCTGTTCACAAGAGTGAATATCTAAATTCACAAGTGTGAACAGCTAAATTCACAAGTGTGAATATCTAAATTCACAAGTGTGAACAGATTCATTCATCAGCAACAATGATGTCATAAGGCAGCAGTAACAATGTCATTAGACAGCATCAAGAGGATGTTACGCCGAGCATACAAAAAAAATCGCTGCTGTTATTGACTACAGTAGCGACTTTTCTAATTCTTCAACCTGCTCCCGGAATTGCTCTTCGCGCTTCAACTTGTCAGCTATCGCCTGGCAAGCATGGATTACCGTGGCGTGGTTGCGACGACCGATAGCGAAACCGATTTTCGTAGTGGAGAGATGAGTGTGCTTTTGTGCCAGATACATAGCAACCTGACGCCCAAGCACGATGTTTGCCTTACGACTCTTTGACATCAGGTCATCACGATCCACATCAAACATCGTACACGTCTGGTCAATGATAGTGTCAATAGTCACTTTCTCAGGCTTCACGCTCTTGCCAACACCTATAGTGCGGTTGATAACCTTCTCAGCCATCGCAATGTCTATGTCGCAATTATAAACAACAGAGTAGGCCATCAAAGAGTTAATGACTCCCTCCAAGTCACGCACACTATTGTCCACGACATGTGCTATGTAGTTGATAACGGGCTCACTGATGCGCAGGCCATCGTGGTGGATCTTGCTTCGCAGGATGTTTCTACGCAGTTCCTCATCAGGGCGTTCCAGTTCACCCAACAGGCCCCACTTGAAGCGTGTCAGCAATCTTTCTTCCATGCCCTGCAGGTCAACAGGCGGACGGTCTGAAGTCAGGATAAGTTGCTTGCCATTCTGGTGAAGATGGTTAAAGATGTGAAAGAATGCCAACTGGGTCTTCTGCATGGCAGCAAACTCCTGAATGTCATCAATAATCAGCACGTCTATGGTTTGATAGAAGCTGATGAAGTCATTGACTTTGTTCTTGAGTACGCTGTCGGTGTATTGTACCTGAAACAGGTGGGCAGAGACATACAGGACTCTCTTCTGCGGATGCAGTTCCTTGAGACGTGTGCCGATAGCATTGACCAGATGCGTCTTTCCCACACCAGAAGAGCCATAGATGAAGAAGGGATTGAAAGTACACTGATTAGGGTTCTCTGCAATGGCAAGTCCCACTGTGCGGGGCAGTTTATTAGTGCTACCCTCAACAAAATTGTCGAAGGTGTATTCAGGCTTCAGCTGCGAATCCAGTTCCTGCAAAGGCTGTGGCGATTGGTTGGCACCATTGGGCTGCACATTAGCTGACACCTTTGTGGAACGATTGGAGGCCTCGATGTTCAGCGTCAAATCGTTTGTAGCATCTGTTGTGATGTTATACACCAGCTTGATGCCATTCCCATAGACCCTGTTCAGCACAGCCCTAAGCAGCGAGAGGAAATGCGACTCTATATATTCATATACAAATGGACTTGGCACACGTACCTTCAGCTCATTACTCTGCTCGTCGTAGGAGTCGAAAGCAATGGGTGCAAACCAGGTGACATACTGCTGTTCATCAATGTTACTCTTGATGATTTTCAGACAGTTTGACCACCTTATTGCTTCTGTATTAGTGTTCAAGTCGTTCATCCGTTACCTTATATATAATAGCCGCTATAATGTAGCAGTTAAGTATCCCTCAGCATAAAGCCGAATTGCGGTGCAAAATTAGGCATTTCTTTTGTATGCCGCAAACAACAATCTGACATTTGCAAGTATAGGGAACCACGTAAAAAGCACATTTACAAACGTCTAGTGCGTGGAACCTAAAAGCGTGTCATAAAACATATTGCATCATAGCAACCATTTGATTTTCAGCATCAATTATACGGCGCTATTCCCTGCCCAAGAATTACGGAAATGAAGATATAACTCCGCAATAATTAAAGCCTTACCCCTTGCTCTTGCTACTTACTTTACAGGACGTGGAAAATTTGGAAAATTTATATCATTACCCGATGTTTCACATAAGCTGAAACGGTCCATCAATTTTGCATATACGTCATTTGTTCGAAGCAGTTTTGCATAGCCACAAATGGCAAGGTGTCGCATGGCACGTGTCATGGCTACATTTAACTTACGGTCAATTACCATTCCATCCTCTTCGAATGTTGTCTCTGTAAGGAAAGCAAGTTGTGTGGGATGGCTGACAGTGCAGCCATAAATAATGGTATCGCGTTGACTACCCTGAAACCGCTCCACAGTATCAATGGTTATGTTTGCCAGAAGATTGATTCTATGCTGCATGATTGCAGAACGCACAGCTGCAATCTGGTTGCGATAAGGTACAATAACACCCACCGTATGCTGAGGTTCAAAAGCTGATGGGTTGTCCCTGTATATTCCAACAACCATATCAGCAATAAGTCTGGCCTCTTCATTGTTTACCTTGGAACCGATATCCTCATTAAGAGGTTCAACATCAATGAAGGTAACACGTCTGAATCGCACCACATCGGACAGCGAAACAGATGCTGGCATAGGCGGACAATCGTCTGTAAGCTGGTGAGGCAATCCCGCTATCTCTAAAGCGCCTCCATAGAACTGACGGTTTGGAAAATCGGCAATGACTGGATGCATACGTCCCTGTCGTGTCAGCTGATACACGACTTGAGGATTGTCGCGATAGGCACGGAGCAGTCTCTCAAAAAGCGACAAGCGACAGTCTGTGAGACCAATACTTCTCAATAACGGTTCTTTGACAGCCGACTGTGCAGGCGACTGCTGCACCACAGCAGGCAACTGCTTGTGGTCGCCTATCATGACGAACTTGGCTATTGCAGGCAGGCCGTTGCCTCCCATTGCAGCAAACAGTCCCATGAGGTGCGGTTCGAGTATCTGCGAGGCCTCATCAATAATGGCCAACGAGAACGAGTGCAGGCTGAAAAAGGCAGGGAAAGAGTTGAGGGAAGTGGTTGTACCGACCACTACTCGCGCTTTCATCACTTCTCTACGCAAGGAAGCTATATTGGAATAGCTGGCTGCAACCGTGCTTAACAGATATGGTTTGTAGATATCCTCACATGAAAGCGAGCTGCCCAAGCGAAGGTAAGCAATCCCCTCCTCCACCAGTTTTCCGCAAATCTCATCGACGGCTCTATTAGTGTAGGCCATCAACAGCACAGAACTACCAGGGTTAAGAAGTTCCTCCTTAAGTGTATTGATTAGACCGAAGGAAGTCTTTCCCGTTCCCGGAGGACCAATAATCAGGAAAAAGTCTTTAGCCTGAAGGGTTCTCAAGGTGAGCTCATTGAATGTCTGATAGTCACCTTTAAGGCATCGTGAGGTGTCACAGTCAGGTTTGCGCTGCAACATAAGGAGATCACGTCGCTGCTTCGGAGCAGAGAGCAATGCATGCAGTCCTCTGTAAAGCGAGGCAAACGATGCCTCGAAAAAGTCGTGTTCTATAGCCCAGTACTCACCATTCTGACGATACAGCACACGTACATCCGTCTGGGATGAACGCATGAGCAACGTTATCGTATCATCGTTAATCTCTGCCAATGTGCATCTGAACACCATTGTACTACGTGCGTCTGGTTCCCTGCCATCAGGATAGGCATAGAGGATGACTATGTCGCCACGGCGGAAATTGGATACATCAGAAGATAGTGTGTCGTGACGACGCATCACAATGCGGTCAATCTTGCCTTCGGTGTAAGGCTGAGGATAAACCATCTCCAGCTGATAATGGATATTGCCCATAGCCAGCTTGTCGTTCAGCGAACTGTACCACTTGTCGGCGAATGAGGCTCTACCCTCGCCACTCAAATGTCCGACCTTAGCCAGCATGTGTTCAGTCTGTACAAACTCCAGCATTCGCATATAATAAGCCTGTTCCAAGGAACTGGCAGCCTGAATAGGTGCCAATAAGGCTTCGAGCTGGGGCTGCTGATAGCGTTGCCATAGCAGGCCCTGACTGCCTAGAGTGTTGCACTGGCCCGGAGTGAGGTTGGAAAGGGGCTGCAAGCAGCGATGTCGGAAGTCATACTCGTTAGCCACAATCCCATTGCGCATACGGATAGCATCATACACCAAGCCTTCGTTGAAGCCAGCCCTCAGCAATCCATTGGCATACTTGGAATAAAGCAGGAAGGCTTGCAACTCGCCTTGGTTCTGCTCATAGGTGGAACGGTAGTTGTAGCGTATGAGCGTCATGTAGAGCAGCAACTGTACATAATGCTTCAGCTGATACGATGGTGTGTCGGGAGCAGGTTGTGGAAAGCCACCCTTGCCAGATTTCTGTTCAATCAGCACCCGCATGTCGAGCTGCAGGAAGTCCATGCGCCCCTGTATTCCCAGCATCTCCGAGAAGAACGACGGCTCCACCATCACATCGCTCGCATGAAAGGTGCCAGCCGCACTGGGCAGTGTCTGACGTAAGGCTGTGCGGATGTTCTGTTTCTGAAGCTGTGCCTGTTCGTGAAAGTCCTGTGACAGTGGTGTTGTCAGCAGCGGCAAGGTATGTTCACGAAAAAACTGATGGATGCTTCTGCTGTATGTGTTATCAGTGACAGCCAGACACAGTTCTTCATCCAGGAACTGGCTGGCTAGGTTTCCCAAAACAATCGCCGATGAACTCTGCGAAGACTGCAAGCGATGGAGCAGGTGCATGAGCGGTGAACGCGAGAATGACTCGAAGCATGCTGCAATAGCAGAAATATCAACCAGATAATCGGGTTCCAGCACCATGAGTTCAGCCCTTGTCACACCAGCCGCCGTATGTGGTCTGACAAGATTGAGCATACTACCAGAGCGCAACATATTACACAAGTATCTCCAATCCTGCCCCTCTTCGGCAGCGCCATCAAAGCTCACCTGCAGCCTAGCCTCGCCATCCGAAGTCGTACCGTAGATATAATCTTCATCCCATCGCTGTACCACCATACGACAGTAATCATGGGCTGAGACTATTTCATCCGTTATTCCTTGCTGTCTATTCCGTTCCATTGTCGGGCAAAGATACGCATTCCACTTCTGAAAGCCACGACTAACCATAATAAAATAATGCACCTGCAGCCGACAAGTATAATCTAAATAAACTATCTTTGCAGCAGAATTGCAAGCAAACTAATACTTACAGACATGAAATTCTACAGACTGATGATGGCAGTAACTGCCATGTTCATGACAGCAGCTATTGCATCGGCTCAGACCGATGTGACTTCAGACTATCTTGCAAACCCATCGTTTGAAGACGATGCAGCAGCCTGCACCGAGGGCATTAAGGTCATCGAGAACAATGACGAACTACGAGGCTGGAACGTGAGTTCCATAACAGGATGGACCACAACACGCCCCGACAAGCAGTTGCTCATCACAGCCGACTGTTTCACCGATAACAACTTTGGCAAGACTGCAATAGCCGATGGCACATACGCATTGTTCCAGCGCAATGGATGGAGCAACAAGGCCTCATCCATTTCCCAGACAACAAAGGCACTTCCAGCAGGTTCATATATCCTTCGTTTCAAGACCAAGGCTTTCTATGCCAACTCCGCCACCAGCTCTGTTGCGGCTCGAATAGTTGCAGGCACCACCGCTGTAGGCAATGTCAGCATCAGTTTCGACCAAGGTTCAGCTGGCTGCATGGCTTCATCCGACTGGAACGAACAACAAGTGCGTTTCAAGGTGGACGCCACCACTCCAGTCACTATAGAGTTAACCATCACATGGGTCAGCGGTGGCAGCCAGTTGGCTATTGATGACTTACGATTAATCAGCATCCCAGACGACTATGTAGAGCCAAGCGTCATAGGTGGTCGCGAGACCGATGTAGCATCACCCACCGAGGGCATCATCAGCCACGAGTTCGTCAGTGAGGCCGACATGATGGCCGACCTGCTACAGATGCTAGCCAACCACACTCGCTATGCCAAGAACATCTGGTTCAAATGTGTGGCAACCAACTCCGTAAACGAGGAATGTGGCTACTTCAAGGGCAACAGTGCAGGACAGAACAACGAGGACGGAGTGCGTACCAATGCCGATTTCTCCATGATTTGTGCCTTCCTGTGGAAGTATGCCCAAGGCAAAGTGACGCTACCCGAAGGCGTTACCTGGACCGACATCCACGACATGGCACTACAGAGCCTCGTATTCGGCTACTCCACCCACAAGGCCAACAAGCTGAAGGTCACCAGTAATAATGCCTATTGGGGCAGTGTTTCAACTAGCGATGCTGTCTGGGAGAGTTCGCTCTGGGCCATGAGCCTAGCCTACAGCAGCTACTTCCTCAAAGACGAACTGACCGAGGCCCAAAAGCAGTATATATATAATATGGTAAAGGCAGAGTGCAACTACGAGCTGAACCGCAGCATTCCCACAGGCTACAACGGCGACACCAAGGCAGAGGAGAACGGATGGGAAGCTGACATTCTAGCCTGCGCACTAGGTCTCTACCCCAACGATGCTTTGGCCCAGAGCTGGTTCGAAAGGCTACGACTGTTTGCCATCAACAGCTATTCGCAGGCTGATGACGCAACCAACTATACCATTATTGACCCATCTTATGACCAGACCACCGTGGCCGACCTCTACAAGGGACAGAACCTCTACGACGACTACACTCTGCAGAACCACAACTATTTCCACACCTCATACCAAAACGTGGTGATGCAGGAGTTGGGCGAAGCCCATCTGGCCATGCTTCTCTTCCAAGGCGCAAGCCCTAAATGGGCAACCAACGCTTTGATGCATAACCAACAACACGTGATGACAGATGTACTGAACCGACTGGCCCTGTCCGATGGAGAGCTAGCCATGCCTAACGGAAACGACTGGAGTATGTTCCTCTACGATCAGATTACAAGCTACTCCACTGCAGCATGCTTCCTTGGCGATGCCGATGCCCTCTTGCTGGAGAACATGGCATATAAGTACATCAAGGCACGGCAGTCCACCACCTCCGACGGCTCATGGCTCCTGAACTCAGATATTGGTCCTCGCCGAATGGGCGTAGAGGCACACCGCGTGATGATGACCTACCTCATGCACCTGCAAGCCTCAACGGCACAGTTGCAACCCACATCATGGGCCGACTTCTGCAGCCGCAATCAGGATGCACACGTGTTCCGCACCCAGAACATAGTACGTGCAGCAAGCGATGACCGCTTTGTGGTGTTCTCGTGGAGCAATGGATTGAATAGCTACACAGGCTATATTGCCGACACCACCCCCGACCGAAACAAGATTATATGCCCCTACAAGGCTAACAACACAGGCAACCTGCTGGGATGGTACAACGTAAGCGGCAAGGGGACTAATGCCAGCCCTACTGTTAGCGGCATCTACGACCTGCATGAAAACGCTTTCACCATGAACGGCCGCCTCAACACCAACGACGCCACATTGGAGAATGCCTTCGTACTGGCGGCGACAAGCGGCAATGCCGTAATCTACATGAACGATGTACGCGCTCTGCAGGCTGCAACCATCACAGGCCGTCGCGGCGGAATGCTGGCCATCAGCACAGACCCCTTCACTCGCGAAAAGCGTACCCTCTATCACTCCAGCGGCAGGCTGCAAAGCGATGGACGCAAGCTCAATGAGATTGCCACCGAGTGGTTGAACATAGACAACTCCGTTGGTATCGTCACCCTTGAAGGAACAGGAAAGATGGCTTTCGGAGAAAGAGCCTTGAGCAGCTCCGTGGAGATGTCAAAGCTCTACCCGCTCTACTCTGCCGACAACGAAGCTGTCAGTGCAGGGCAGCAAGTTGACCGCTCAACTGTCATCTACTACAGCAAGGTGGACAGCGCCACAACAGCACGTCTGCAAGCTCAGGCCATGAGCCTGACAAGCCAGCTGCCAGACGGCTGGAACGGTCTCATCTGTGCTGACCCCGACGACACTCGCTACCTACTACTAGCCAACTTCAATGGAGGCTCCAGCAACCGCGCCACCCTCAAGGGCATTACATTCGAAGGACTTGGTGCACCAGTTCTGGCTGAAGAGACTACCATCACCAATGATGCCTCCACAGCAACCATAGCACTTGACAAAGATCACAGTCTTCTACAACCCCTGACGGTATTCATCAGCGGCGGTACAGTAATAGCCAAGTGCTTCAACCGCTGGGACGACAGTCAGATTTCAGTCCGCACTGCAGGCAACGCTACACAGCATATAACAGTCACCTATAAGCACAACGGCCAGACCGTCAGCAAGCTGTTAAGCGTTGAGCCAAACCGTACAATGATTGTGCGTTACGACAACGGCGACATATCAATGTCCACCGAAGGGTCTGATACTGTAGGACTCATGATGGTCGATGTAACAGAGCAATACCTCACCAATCCATCTTTCGAGAACGACCTTTCATGGAGTACGACAGGTAACATCACCCTGAACGGCGTGACCTACAACCCATGCTATACACAGAGCGAGACACCTGTCAACAGTTCTTTTCCACAGGTGCTGCCCGTAGCGGGCTGGACAGCAGAGACCTCACTAGCGCCCGCAAGTAAGTTCGCCCTGCTCTACTCCATGCCTTACAGCTTCACTCAATACTGTGTGTCGCCATCCTCAATAGGCAATAGCACCAGCATAATGGCCGAGCCTGCCAACGACAACGAGGCAGGACTGCGCTGCCTGTCGGTGCTAAACTCCTGGACAATAGGCTCCAATGCAATCTCCCAGACAGTCAACCTCCCCGCCGGCAACTATATGTTGGAGTTCGATATGCGCTATGCCTGTGCCAACGTGAGCCGCTACCTGGCCCCCAACATCATCAGCACCACAGGCGGCAACGTGAACACATCACTCTGCGGCATAGCCTTCAACAACGAAGAACATTATCTCATGCCCACCACAGCCGACACATGGGAGCCTCAGGTCATTAGCTTCACTCTTACAGAAGCCACCGACGTTACGTTCCGTCTCGGTCTTTCAACCACAGCCAATCAGGGAGCTGCCAACCAGACACGCCTCTACATTGACAACCTCCGCCTTTGGTCACAACAGAGTACAGCCAATGCCATAGAAGGAGCAAATGCAAAATTGTCTAATTATAGATTCTTTGATCTCTCAGGCCGCCAAATAGCCACGCCTACACAACATGGCATATATATAATAGGTAATGACAAGGTGGCTTTCTGAGCCATAATTGACACCACAGCCCTCACACATGCATCGCAACGGTCGCGTCCTACTCATCTACACTGGCGGTACCATAGGCATGGGCCTGAACCGTGAGACCAGTACGTTGGAGCCACTTGACTTCAACCACCTCATTGCGCGAATGCCAGAGTTTGCGGCCATACCTGCGGGCATTGATGTACACCAGTTCAACACACCCATAGACAGCAGCGACATGAGTCCACGTCTATGGGCGAGGATTGTGGAGATTATCGTTGGACACTACGACAACTACGACGGATTCGTGGTGCTGCATGGCACAGACACAATGGCTTTCACAGCCGCAGCCCTGTCATTCATGCTCCAGAACCTCACCAAGCCCGTTATACTCACTGGCTCACAACTGCCTATAAACCAATTGCGCACCGACGGCAGGGAGAACCTCATCACTAGCATCGAGATAGCTGCAGCCCACAACAGCGACGGCTTTCCACGTGTGCCGGAGGTGTGTATCTACTTCAATGGGCGATTGCTCAGAGGTAACCGTGCCATCAAGTTCAACGCTGATGGCTTCAACGCCTTCGATTCATTCAACTTTCCGCATCTGGCCGATGCCGGCATTGACATCCACTACCACGAGGAACTCATACTCCAGCCCGACTACACTCGCCCTATGACACCACACTTCGCAATGGACTCCAACGTGTTTGTCTTCACCCTCTTCCCAGGCATACAGGAAGAGCTGGTGCGTCACATTCTCGGCACGAAGACTCTGCGCGGAGTTGTGATGCGCACCTACGGTAGTGGCAATGCCCCTCAACTGCCTTGGCTGATGGATGCTCTTAGCGAGGCCTCCGACCGTGGTGTCAACATTGTGAATATCACCCAGTGTACAGCAGGCAGTATTGAGATGGCTCGCTATAACGGTGGCTTCCAGCTCCATAACGCCGGCGTCATCTCTGGCTACGACAGCACCGTGGAGTGCGCCATAGCCAAACTCATGCATCTTCAAGCCCACTACAGCGACTACCAAACCATCCGCCACATGATGAACACCGCACTCTGTGGCGAAATCACAACAAATGAATAATTCACTTTTCATGTTTAACTTCACTTCTTTTATAGAGACCTCAGCCACAGGTCAACCACATTTCAATTTCGACGCCTTCCGCGAGCAGTTTTCAGCAGCCCTTGACCAGACGACAGCAGCTCTCTCACTAGCACCAGAGTCGCAGGAGGCCAAAGACTTCGCTGCCGAACTGCAACGTGCATGCTCGCAAGCTACGCATCAGGCATCTGCCGTTGTTGAGAAACGCCCTGAATGCCTTGAGTGCGATGTTGTGCGTTTCCAGAATAACAAGGAGAAATGGGTAGCTCTCGTTGGACTTCTCAACGGCCAGCCCTACGAAATCTTCACCGGACTGCAGGATGACGATGAAGGCATCATCCTACCCAAGAGCGTCACCAGCGGCTTCATAATCAAGCACACCAATGCCGACGGCACCAAGCGCTACGACTTCCAGTTCCAGAACAAGCGAGGCTATAAGACCACCGTAGAAGGCTTGTCGGAGAAGTTCAATCCTGAATACTGGAACTATGCCAAGCTTATCTCTGGTGTGTTGCGCTACCGTATGCCACTCGACCACGTCATCAAACTCGTCAGCCAGCTGGAACTGACCAACGAGAACATCAACACGTGGAAAAACGGTGTGGAACGTGCGCTCAAGAAATACACCAAGTATGACCCCTCTGCTGCTTCAGACCTGTCTGAACTGACCGATGGTTCAGAGCCATCTGAGCCGTCTGCCCCAGCCGATGCCCTACTGTTCACCGACGAAAACTGATGTACCATGCCACAGCTCCAGTCTTCCTCAATCTTCGTTAGAGGTCTGCGTGTTCATGCCCACCACGGCGTAATGCCACAAGAGCGCATCGTGGGAGCCGACTTCACACTGGACATAGACTTGGAAACGGACATCACTCAGGCTGCCCTCACCGACACTCTGGACAACACCATCTCCTATGCAGATGTAGTCGATGTTGCCCAACGTGAGATGTCGCAGCCCTCGGCTCTACTGGAACATGTCGCTCACCGCACAGCCTCGGCTCTGCTCTCAGCCTTTCCCACAGCAAGCGCTGTAAGCATTTCCATCCAAAAACACAACCCTCCCATGCATTGCGAATGCATGGGAGCTGGTGTAAGCTTACGCCTCACACGAGGCTGATTAGCCAAGTGCTGTAATGAAAGCTCTTGTGGCAGCAAAGGAGCGGTCGGCCATAGTATCCCAGAAGTCGTGATACTGCTGTATGTGTCCGTCACTGCCAGGTATATCGCTAATAGTCCTGAAGCTGAGGAATGGCGTGGAGTGCAGATGACATGTCTGAGCAATGGCTGCGCTCTCCATATCTACCGCCAAAGCATCGGGAAACGACTCCTTGATGGCAGCTTGCTGTGTGGGGTCGGTAATGAACTGATCGCCTGTGCAGATGAGTCCAGCATGGAGCGGTGGCAAAGAAGGATTCGACAGCGACATAGCAGTTTCCAACAAGTCGTGTGCTCCGTCAAACCTAGCAGGCATACCCTGGATTTGTCCCAACTCACAGCCCATGCCAATCACCACATCATGGTAGCAGCACTGCTGTCCTACCACGACATCCATGATAGCCAGCGAACTGTCAATACCGCCTGCGCAACCAGTAGAAAGTATGCAGTCAGGCTTATATCGACGTATCAAGGTTGTACATCCCACTGCAGCATTCACCTTACCTATACCACATTGTAATAGTATAAGGGTGTTGGCACCGGTCTGGCCTATGGTGAAGATATAAGAGCCGTCAGTCTCGTGGTGCATGCCATCCAAGAGCTCGGTGAGCTGAATATGCTCCTTGCTCATGGCCGATAAAATACCTATTGTCATAAGGAGCTTTAATCTAGATGGAACACCTCCTGTATGGGTATAGTCACAGGACTGTTGTCGGGATTGGTTTCCATGATGTCCTTCATGTAGGCCCACCAACGCTGTGTAACCTCATCAGCCCCCATATCCTGTGAACTCTGTTCACCCTCAATCTCCTGATAGCCGAACAGGATATTGGTGTCTTTGTCCCAATATATGCTATAGTTCTTCACTCCTGCATCCTTAATCTGTTTCTTCAACTCGGGCCACAACGCTGCATGACGGCGTTCATACTCTTCCTCGAAACCAGGTTTGAGGAACATCTTAAATGCAAATCGTTTCATATTAATTGGTTCTATAGTAGTTATTCGTTTCGGATGACAAAATTATACATTTTTCCTTATACATCACAAATGCTATCATGAAATTGCAGATTTTTTGATATAGTGTGTCCAAAGGACCTAATTAGGTTTTTTTACAACCAAATAATGATAATTGCGAAACTTTGGGCTGTAGAACAAATAGGACTTTGTTGCGATAACCTACCTTTGCGGCAGAAGATGAAATAAGGCTATAATTATGACAGACGACAGAACATACACCAACCAAGAGATTGCTCTTCTTGCTGCCGCCGACACTCCTCCTCCAGTCAAGCACGCAAGCGTGAGAAAAATCGAGTTGAAAGACTACATGGAGAAAAACTTCCGAAGTGACTATTCCATGACAAAGTTTGCCCGTGCCACGGGTCGAAGCCTTTCAACCTTCAAACGCGACTTCAAAAAGTTCAGCGACCTTTCACCCGAAAGGTGGCTTACCAACCGTCGCCTTCTGGCAGCCTACGACTTGTTGCGTCGCGGTCGTCGCGTGACAGATGTATGCTTCGATGTTGGCTTCAAGAACGTGTCGCATTTCTCCGCCATTTTCAAGAAACGCTTCAACATGACACCCAGCCAAGTACGCAAATTGGGGTCTGCCGAACAGGCCGGAAAATAAGAAACGCACTGCTGCTCACAGATTTTATGAGAATAGCAGGGCGTTTTTCATTTGGATTGTTGTACTTTTGTGCTGTAAATGAACAACAACGAAGTACGCATAGCTTTTGTAGGACTTGGAGCACGTGGCTTGACGGCTCTGAGATTGATGTTGCCTGTTAACGGTGCGCAAGTCACCGCATTGTGCGACATAACAGCCGATGGTGTGAATGCTGCCCTTGAGCTGATTAGCTCTATCAGCAACAGAGAACAGAGCAGGCAGCCATCGCCTTTGAGTTTTGTAGGTCAGGATGCCTTTGCCGAGGTGTGCCGTCTGGACAACGTGGACCTTATCTACGTATGCAGCAACTGGCAGTCGCATACACGCATAGCCTTACAGGCCATGAGCTGCGGCAAGCACGTGGCGATAGAAGTGCCGGCAGCTCTGACCCTCGACGATATTCAACAGCTCATAACCATGAGCCAGCGAAGCGGATGCCACTGCTTCATGCTGGAGAACTGCTGCTACGACCCAGCCATAGAGGCTGCCATACGCGATGTGCGCCGAGGCGACATCGGTGAACCTGTCCACGCCGAGGGCAGCTACTACCACCACCTTGCCGACCGCTGGACGCGATGGCGACTGGACATCAACCGCCACCAGCGCGGTGACCTCTACCCCACCCATGAGATGGCTCCCCTGTGCCAGGCTCTGGGCATAGGCATCGACGATGAGCTGCATACGCTCGTTGCAATGGACTCTGCACCTATGTCGGGAGCTGCGACCTACAAGCAGCTGACTGGCTCTGACGTTGCCGACTTCCAGAATGGAGACCACACCACCACACTGATACGTACACGTCGAGGCCGCACCATCCTGCTAAAACACGACGTGCTTACAGAACAGCCCTATGAGCGGATGTTCCGTATCATAGGCACCAAAGGTATTCGTGAGGTGACCGACCGTGGCAACACGAGCCATGAGACACTGACCCTACGCATGAATGAGCGGCTCATCGGCCATCTCATCAACCACGAGCCTCTCGACTGGGATGTCTATGACATGGCTCGCTGGTGCGCTGTCATACCACTCTCGCGCCTATCCATAGAGCAAGGTTTCATGCCAGTACCGTTCCCTGAATTCTAATTCATAAATAGCACACGCTTCGCGTGTCAAGGTGCTTTAACTAATTCAAATAAATATCATTCCTCATTCGGTATATACACATTCATAATATGTACTACCTATCCGTTGACCTCGGTGCCACCAGTGGACGCACCGTACTCGCCTCCTTTGACGGCAATCGAATCAATATGCGCGAATTCACTCGGTTCGACAATCCGCAAATTCCCGTAGGAGGTCATATTTTCTGGGATCTGCCCCACCTCTATAATGAGATTATCAAGGCTCTTCGCAAGGTTTCAGCCGAAGGAATCGAGCTGCGAAGCATAGGCATCGACACCTGGGGATGCGATGTGGCTTACTTTGGCAGCGACGGGCAGCTGCTGGGCCTTCCCTACTGCTACCGCGATGCCCACACCGACGGAGCTATGGAGCGTTACTTTGCCGAGGCCATGCCAGCTAACGAGGTCTATGAGCGCACTGGCATACAGTTCATGCCCTTCAACACCCTCTTCCATATCCACACCCTACGTCGCGAGAACTGCGAGGCACTAGCCCACGCGGCCAAGATATTGTTCATACCCGATGCACTAATCTACATGCTCACAGGTGAAGCCGTCTGCGAACAGACAGTTGCATCAACATCACAAATGCTGAATGCCCACACAGGTGACATCGATGCCGACCTCCTCGCCACACTAGGATTGAAGCGCAGCCAGCTAGGCCGACTCGTCAAGCCCGGAGAGACCATTGGCACTCTCACACGTCAGGTGCAGGAAGCCACAGGCGTGGACGCCATACCAGTCATCGCCGTTGGCAGCCACGACACCGCATCTGCTGTAGCCGCCGTACCAGCTCTGGATGCCAACTACGCCTACCTCAGCTGCGGCACCTGGTCACTGCTTGGCATAGAGAGCCTACACCCAATCATCAACGACGAGAGCTTCCGCCATAACTTCACCAACGAGGGAGGACTTGATGGCACCACACGCTTCCTCAAGAACATCTGCGGCCTGTGGCTCTACGAACAGTGCCGTCGTGAATGGACCGATGTTCCACAGAACGTCAACGACCTCAACGCACTGTGCCTCACATCGTCTTGCCAAAGCCTGCTCAACCCCGACGACCCGCGTCTGGCTCACCCCGTGAGCATGACTGCCGCAATTCAAGAGGTGCTGGCAGAGACCGGACAACCGCTGCCTGAGACGCCAGCCGACTACGTTCGCGTAATATTCCGCTCCCTCGCAGCTCGCTATAAAGAGATTATCGCATTGCTCCGCCAGCTGTCAGATGTCGATATCCAGCGGCTGCACGTTATTGGCGGCGGCTCACGCAACGAGTTCCTGATGCAATTCACAGCTGATGCACTCCAGATGCCAGTCATTGCAGGCCCCACTGAAGGCACAGCCCTTGGCAACGCCCTCGTACAAATACGTGCCGACGGCTATGTCAACTCCCTTGCCGACATGCGCTCCATCATAGCTCGCAGCATCGACCTCGTACGCTACGAACCGCGATAACCGCCATACGCTCTGGAATAAACATTGACCACCTATTGTACACACCCCTGATTTATCTTACCTTTGCATTGTCAAACCGCATTATAAATCACCAAAACACATAAATATTTGCTACAATGGTCAAGTTTTTTCGCAAAGCAATGAATAAGTTTCATTTAGTACCTGCATAAATAAATAATCACATTTGATATTTAGTTTCACCTCATGTCATCCCGACATGAGGTTTTTTTGTGCTGTTTATGCTAATCACCTGCTGTGGGAACCTCTCTTTTCTGCCGTCGTATCATCCATTATCTGCTGACGTCCCAACTCTTTCCAGCTGTCGTTTCATCCGTTATCTGCCGACATACGGACATCTGGGAGCGCAGACAAGCCGCCTGCAACCAGACAGGACTACGTCTTAACTTATATCTGCCCACAAAGAAATGCGTCTGTCAGCATTTTTCAGAAACATACACATAATTATACATCACTCACCTGACCGCTACATGACTCAATTATTATAACCTGACACATATTTTTTGGCTTTCATTGCTCACCGTTCACCGAACAATCGTATCTTTGCAGACAACTACTGCACAATCGTCTTTCTTAAAAGGATGATTCCTGAGCGCAGGATAGCAGTAGGAACATCGTTGGTAAACATTAGCGTTGGCTATTATTCAAAACGTTCAGAAACTTGCAGGTGGAAAGAACATAACAAGTAATAATGGTAACGCCTACTGATATAGTGGGCGTTTTCCTGTTTTCTTGTTATAGGTTTCCTGCAAGTACCTTGAACGTTGGACGGTGAAAGCGTCCACAATTTGTGTCCAATAGGTACTTGCAGGAATTCTTTGTTTGGTGGCTGCGCATTAGTAATCGCTATTAGTGCAAACATGGCTAAATCATTAATCGAAGAACTGCCCCGCATCGTAAGCGAGGGCAGACGTGAGGCGCAACAGATACAGTATTGTTGTGACATCACAGAAGGAGTTGGCTTAAACTATGCTATAGTTTATATGAAGTTAACTATTTTCCTTATAACCATTAAAACCACATGATTATGAAACAACTATTATTGTTATTGATTATTTTAATATTACCTCGTTCTGTTCGCGCAGACAATGTACAAGTTGATGGAATTCATTACGAAATAGATGACAGCACAAAAACGGCAATAGTCTTGCATAATCAATATTCAGGTAATATTGTTATTCCGTCTGTTGTTTCATATGGAAGCAATGAATACCAAGTAACATATATAGGAGATAATGCATTTTATGGATGCACAGAATTAACTTCGATTACAATCCCTAATAGTGTCACAGGCTTCGGTGTAGGTGCATTCAGTGGCTGCACAAGTTTAACAACAGTTGAACTAGACAACAATGCGATTGTATCCAGAAGTTATTATGGAAGTGGGTACAAAATAAAAGACATCTTTGGTGATCAGGTTAAAGAATATATAATTGGTACTAATGTGACAATGATTGGCGAAGCAGCTTTCTCTAATTGCTCAATGACCACAATTACTATTCCAAACACAATTGAAGTAATAGGAAGTGAGGCTTTTAACGGTTGCAAGAATCTAACATCGGTTTACATTTCAGACTTAAGCGCATGGTGCAAAATACGTTTTAATTCTAATCCTCTTGGATTCGCTCAGCATTTATATCTAAATGGAGAAGAAGTAAACGAATTGACAATTCCCAATGATGTGACAAATATTTCTTACAATGCTTTCTACGGATGCTATGGTATAACTTCAGTAACAATTCCAAATAATGTCGAAGATGTTTCATATGGAGCATTTTTGGGTTGTGTAAATTTAACAAGAGTGGAACTGAACTGCAATTCGTTTCTTTCAACAGAGTTTAATTCAACTACTTCATTGAAGAATTATTTTGGCAATCAAGTAAAAGAATATATTATCGGTGATAGTGTATGGAATATCGGGAACTATGCATTCTATAATTGCTCAGAACTAGCTTCTATTACCATTGGCAAAAACATAAAAAGTATAGGGAAAAAGGCCTTCGGTCTTTGTTCAAATCTTACTGATTTTTATAGTTTCTCTAAGATTGTTCCATACACATATAACGATACTTTTACACACATAGAAAATACCACATTGCACGTTCCTGCCACCTCTCTAATTTCTTATCAAAACGAGCCATTTTGGAATATTTTTAAGGATGTTGTAAAGATTGTAATGCCTAAACATAAATTGACTTACATCATTGACGATTTTGAATATAAATCATATGAAATAGAGGAGGAAGAGGTTATTATCCCAGAACCAGCTCCAACCAAGAAAGGATATACTTTTTCTGGATGGAGTGAAATTCCTGAGATGATGCCTGATCATGATGTGACAATTACAGGTACATTCACAATCAATAAGTATAAGCTAATTTACGAAGTCGATAGTGTAAAGTATAAGACCTATGAAATAAAGTTTGGTTCAACTATCATTCCAGAGGCTGAACCAACAAAAGAGGGGTATACTTTTTCTGGATGGAATGAGATTCCTGAGGAGATGCCGGCACATGATGTAATAGTAACTGGTTCCTTCATTGTCAACAAGTACAAATTGACATACATTGTTGACGGTACAGAGTACAAGACATACGAAATTGAGTATGGTGCGACGATTATTCCTGAGACAGAACCCACTAAGGAAGGATATACTTTCTTTGAATGGAGCGAGATTCCTGAGACGATGCCAGCACACGATGTAATAGTAACTGGTTCCTTCATTGTCAACAAGTACAAATTGACATACATTGTTGACGGTACAGAATACAAGACATACGAAATTGAGTATGATGCGACTATTATGCCAGAGACCAATCCTACCAAGGAAGGCTGTACATTCTCTGGCTGGAGTGAAATACCTGAGACGATGCCAGCTCATAATGTGACAGTTACTGGTGCATTCTTCATTGCTACTGGTATTGGACATATCACAAGTGATGAAAATGGCAATGACATGATATTCACTGTAGCTGGAAAATGCATCAATAAGTTTCAAAAAGGTATGAACATAATTTGGATGAAAAATGGTACGACTCGCAAGATTGTGATCAAATAGGTCGCCTCAACTTTGCTACCAGAATTATCATATTATCATCACCATTTTTGTAGACTCACAAGCCTCACTTAGTACAACACAATCCTCGTAACTGATGCGTCGTCTATTGGCATCATACGGCAAAACATTAATAGCTGTATTTCTTGCATACCACAAGAACGTATGAACCGCAAATGGGAATACATACTACTGAGCGAAGACAGCTTCTATGGTTTGTCTGCTAACGGCGCTACAATAACGGACATTTGCAACCACTGCAAGGTAACTCGATCTATGGCAACAGGAGAACTGTTTGCATAATCGTGTTCATTTATCCACAAAAGAACTCGCGACATCACGCTGAAAAAGCATGGTGTCGCGAGTTTTAACTTAGCATTTGGGTTTAGTCAAACCTGCAACCCTGCGATTTGTTCAACTGACAATCCTGTTATCTCTGCGATAACATCCACAGAGAAGCCTTTCGCCTTCATCATGCGAGCTGTATCCAAATCCTTTTGTCGAAGTTGGGCTTCAGCTTCCTGACGTTGGGCTTCGGCTTCCTGACGTTGGGCTTCAGCTTCCTGACGTTGGGCTTCAGCTTCCTGACGTTGGGCTTCAGCTTCCTGACGTTGGGCTTCGGCTTCCTGACGTTGGGCTTCGGCTTCCTGACGTTGGGCTTCAGCTTGCTTTAGTAGTGCTTTTTTCTCGGCGAGGTCATGTCCAAGCAGTAGAAGCTCCGTTTCTTGTTTTTCAATTAGAGAGTAGTACTCATCCTCCACATTCATATCCATGCGGGTATCGGCATCTGTTGCCGCCATAAGAAGACGACGAAGGATACGCTGCATCTCGATGTCATCCTCTGGATAAAGGTCATCGGCAATGCATAGATGATGCTGGTTATCCTGTTCTTTGCGTGTCTGGTCAAATACACTGAGTACTTCATCCAATCGGTTATTGATCTGGCCGTGCAGTCGTGGTATTTGTACGATAATACTATCGTGTGTAAGACTCTCCACAAACGGATCTGGCAAGCCCTTTGTTACGACACGCCCTTCGTAATCGTATGACTGGTGACGCACGTAAAGAACAGGTTCTTCAATCTCACCCACATTGTGGCCAAGCAGATAAACGCACACCATAGGCAATGCATGCTGGTCGGAACTATCCTTAACTATGTTGCGCGGGTTTTCATACTGCACACCAAGATATTGCCGGAAGCGGAGTGTCTCGGTAGGTAGCCACGTCTTCTGTAATTCTATCAAGATAAGATGCTCAGAGCCATCAACCTCTCGTACAGTGGCACCAAAGTCTATGCGGAACATAGATACAGCATCTCGCTTGCTGTTGCTATACTCATGCGGACGCACCTCAACATGCACGATATCTTTTTTCAACAAGGCAGAGAGGATGGTACGAGCTATGCGCTCATCTTCCATTAGATACTTGAATACGGAGTCGTATATGGG
Organism: Bacteroidaceae bacterium; assembly: GCA_017620295.1. Classification (GTDB taxonomy): domain Bacteria; phylum Bacteroidota; class Bacteroidia; order Bacteroidales; family Bacteroidaceae; genus Physcousia. The sequence goes on along the minus strand of JAFZQR010000036.1, from coordinate 90,844 downwards.
ATTGGCAACTATCATTATGAGCAACTTTACTGTTCGACCGCAAAAATAGGTATTAGTGATGAAACAACAAAGGGAAAAACACAAGAAAAATAGTCCTTGATTAAACCATGTGGTGCTTGCTGGGTCTTACATTCAGACAAGGCTGAAAAACACAGATGTATAAATCCATGAAAACACACACGATGGCGGTGATGACTCTAATTGTCATCGCCGTCATTATCTTTCCTCTGACTGCTGCAGCGCAATGGTTCAATGTGCGCGGAACAGTCTATGAGAATGCTACACTGAAGACCTTGCCAGGAGCAAGCGTAGTGCTTACAGACAGCACAGGACGCATGGTGGCTGGTAAATCGACTACTACCAATGGACAGTTTCTGCTGACAGCAGTACCTGCGGGCAATTATACCTTGAAAGTGAGTTTCATGGGTTTCAAAGCACAATCGTTCCAGCTGAACCTTAATGGCAAAGGCGGCAACCGAAAAGTGGCAGACATATTGCTCAGAGAGGATGCCACAATGATGCAGGAAACGACGGTGGAGGGACAGGTGCCAGAGATGACGGTGTCGGAGGACACTGTGATATACAACGCAGCGGCCTTCACCCTGCCACCAGGCGCAATGGTGCTAGAACTGATAAAGAGACTACCAGGTATAGTAATAGACGAAGATGGGAAGATAACACACAACGGCAAAGAGGTTAAGCAGATATTGGTGGATGGCAAGGAGTTTTTCGGACGCGACCAGCAGATGGTGCTGAACAACCTGCCTGCCGAAATCATCGAGCGGGTCAGGGCCTACGACAAACAAAGCGACCTGGCACGGATAACAGGCATTGACGATGGCGAGGAGCAAACAGTACTGGATCTGGAGGTGAAGAAAGACAGACGTAGAGGATGGTTCGGAAACGTCAGTGCAGGATATGGTACAGAAGACCGCTATCAGGGGAGGTTGAACCTCAACCGTTTCTCTGACAAGCAAAAGGCGTCACTGGTGGGCAACGCTAACAACACACAAGGTAGCGGCACACGCGAGACACAAGACGTAGCGGCAAGCCTCAACCTGGAATGGGACAAGTTTGAGCTGAATGGAGGTGTTACAGGACGCTTTGCCCAACAAAACTCAAATTCATGGAGCAACTCACAGAACTTCGAGAACCCTGTAGCAGCCTATTCCAACCGATGGTCGCACAATGGCAGTCATAGCAACGACTTTGCCACACGGTGGCGCATGGAGTGGGAACCAGACACCATGACTAACATCATACTGCGGCCTGAGTTCTCCATCAATGGCAATCGCAGCAACAGTAACAGCGAGAGTGCCACCTGGAACGACAACCCATACGACATAATGGGCATCACAGACCCTCTGCGCCAACTCAACTCTCTGAAAAGCAGCATTGGCGTGAACCACAATCTGGGTAGAAACAGGAGCGCAACCGACCAGATAAGCGGAAGTCTCAGCGCACAGATAAACCGCAGATTACAAAAGAAGGGGCGCAACATAACATTGAATCTCAACGGTGGCATGAACCGTAACGAGTCCGAGAGCAGCTCATATTCGCAGATTGACTACTACCAGATAATGGCCTACACAGGCGAAGACTCCGTATATCACAAGGAGCAGTTCGATGATGCACTCACGGTTGGACGCAACGCTTCGGCACGACTATCCTATACCGAGCCGATAGCAACAGGACTATTCCTGCAGACCTCATACCAGATGGGCTACCGTTTTCAGGACCGTGACCGTACTGTCAGCAGCATATTCGATCCATTCGTGGGTATACCTAATGCAATACCCCAGCCAGACACGGCACAGTGCAACTATGTAACCAATACAAACCTCAACCACGACATACGTCTTCAACTGCGCTATGTGAGTGCTATTTGGAGAATCAATGTGGGGGTGAACCTGCAGCCACAGCACAACGAAGTAGATTACACCAAAGGCTGGCGACACCACGAGGTGAGCCGCGACGTACTGAACTGGTCGCCCACGCTCAATATGCGCTGGCGACGTTCTAAGCAGGAGAGCGTCACCGTAAACTACGGCGGACAGAGCAGCCAGCCAAGCATCACAGACCTCATACCAGACACTCTCTCCAATGCCAACCCGCTGAACATAAGGCTAGGCAACCCTGGACTGAAGCCATCGTTCACCCACACGCTAAGAGCCGAATGGCGCAAGTCCATACCCGACCTGCAACGCTCATTCAACACCAACATCAACATACGCGCAACACAGAATGCAGTGACTAACCGCACAGCATACGACAACACGACAGGCGGACGTGTGACACGCCCCGAGAACATCAACGGCAACTGGAATGCCAATGCCAACTTCAACTTCAACACTGCTATTCCTGCCAATACGCATTTCCGAGTGAACACCAACACCAGCCTCAATCACACACATGCAGTGAGCTATGTGTACCAGAAATCAAATACTGCTGGTACAAGTGGAGGAGCGGCAGAGGGAGTGACTGTACGCAATAGCGTTAACAGCACAGCTGTAAGCGAGCAGTTGCGCTTCACCTACCGCAACGAATGGCTGGAGCTGAACGCACACGGCAACATCCGATATAACCGCTCACGGGCTTCAGCCACGTCAGCCTCCGACCTAGACACATACGCTTTCGGCTACGGTCTGTCAACAGTCGTCAACATGCCTTGGGACATGAATGTCAGCACAGACATCAATGAGAGTTCCCGCCGAGGCTACAACGACGCGGCCATGAACACCAACCAGTGGATATGGAACGCACAAATAGCACAGACGATGCTCAACAACCGTGCCACACTGTCGCTGCGATGGCAGGATATTCTCTCACAGCGCGACATGGTCAACAGAAACATCTCAGCCACTTCCCGCACCGACTCCGACTCCGACCGCATCACATCATACATCATGCTATCCTTCACATACCGCCTCAACTTCTTCGGTGGCAGACAAGGAAGAGAACGTGGAGATCGAGACGAACAAGGAGAACGCAGAGAATGGAGGCAACGTGGTGACGGAGGAGATGGTTTCCGTGGAGAGCGCGGTGGATTTGGCGGTGCTGGTGGGATGTAGTGTCAAATAATGCTACTGCATAACAAAACACTGGCAAGCACAACAGCTATTGTTGGTGCTTGCCAGTGTTAACTATATAGGTATGTTATAAGCAACTAGTCCTTAAGGGAGTAAGTTATGGTAGTAACAACTCGCATCTTCTTGATGTGCGGAGTGTAGTCGTCACGGTCTTCGATGGAGAAATAGCCTTGGTCGGCATTCACAATCTTGTTCAGCGTGGAATGGCTGTTCTCTGCAAACTGCTGTGCAGTCTTCTCGGCATTGGCAATAGCTTCCTCCATCATCTTAGGCTTCATCTCCTGGAATGATGTGTAGCTGTAGTCTGGCACACGATCATCAATTGCGATGCCCTCTCGCAAAAGTTCGCCCTTGCGTGAAATAATCTCCCCGACCTTGGCTACATCTGTGGATGTGACCACCACATTGGCAGACACTACATAGCGATAGGGCTTCTTGTTCTCACTCCACATGTCGGTCTCAAGGTCGGAAACATCGGCAGCTCCCAATGTGATGTCTGCCTCGACTATACCATTGCTGGTTAGGAACACCTTGATAGTCTGCTGTGCAGCCTGTATCTGCTCATAGAGCTGTGGAAGATTGTTGCCAGTGACATGTGCCACAATAGGCCATGTAACTTTGTTGGCCTCAACCTCATGCTCGGAAAGTCCTTTTACCACAACTTGCCGATCCTTATCGACAAAGTTGTCAATGCCTGCCTTCAGGCAAAAGCCGAGTATCACGATGCCAATGGCAATCAGTGCGGCTGAAATAACACTTTTGTCCTTCATAATAACCTATCTTAATCTATCCAATGAGCGAACCAAAGCCTCATCTCGAATGATACCCCGGAAAGCAAGATAACCCAGGATGCAGGCTACGGCTGGAAACGCAGCCCAGGGTGTTGGCAGGAACGAAGCCTCGAACCTATCGCAGAAGCTGTAGATGAAAGCACCGTAAACAGCATACCATCCTACAAGCAACAAGCAGCAGAGCATTGTCAGTCGTGCCTGCACAGGGCGATGTTTGAACAGTATGATGCTGGAGGAATAACCTGTTGTAACAATTACCAGCAACACAAACAGAGCCCACGGTGCATAGACATGCTCGTGGTTTGGCATCACCGAGACCCATAGGTTATACATTACCGCAACGGTCTCGGCATTGTCGTTAGCCACAAGTGACCCTACAGGCAGGCACAGGCATGCAAAGCATAGTGCAGCCGCCAGCAGAAGATAGATGGTTTGAATGCGCTGAAGCATGGTTAGAAGTTATCGTCCACGTCGTTCTCCTTGGCTGGGTTGCGGTAGTAAACCTTACCTTCGCGGAACTCTTCTGTGGCAATCAGTGTTGGTTTTGGCAGTTTCTCATAGAAACGGCTTATCTCAATCTGCTCGCGGTTCTCAAACACCTCATCCAGATTGTCGTTGGTAGAAGCGAACTCCTGCAACTTCTTGCTCAGTTCGCCCTTCAGGTCAACACTAATCTGATTAGCACGTTTGGCGATGATGGCAACGCTCTCATAAATGTTGCCAGTGTCCTCACACAAATCCATGACATTCTGTGTCACTGTGTTGGTTGGTGCGTTGGTCTTTTTGTAATCCATGAATTATTCTAATTATAGCTTGTTCTGTGATAATAAATCGTGTCGTTATCGGATTATGGTTTAATCATCTTCCTCGGGCTGTCCACGCAAGGCACGCTGACTACGATTGAAATAGCCTTCAGCCTCATTCAGATATGATGATTCTGGGAACTCACCCTTAAAGGCATAGTATTCATCTATCGTCTCACGATAGCGTTCATTACGTTTTTCCTCAACACTCTGACGTGCCAAATGGTAACGAGAGCGCAGAATAAGTATTGCGAACTGCTCACGTCGTGTCTCAGATGCGTAGGGATAGTCGCGTAGTGCATTATTGGAAGTTATAATGCAGGCCTCATAATTGGAGCCTCCGTAGGCACAATTGATAAGATACGAGCCTAGGTCATAATAAAGCTTTGCAGAACGATACTCCTTTTCAAGCAAATGGTCTTGAAGTTCCTGAATCATTTCCTGCGCCCTATCCCGCAGAGGCGATGTAGGTCGTTGCTCAACAAACCCCTGCAACTCCAGCAAAGCCTGATGGGTTGTTGTCTGGTCAAGACGTGGATCCAGCACACTGTTGTACAAAGCCTGACAGCTGTTGAAATGAGCCTGTGCGGCGTAGCTTCCCCGCGGATGGCTCATACAATAACGCTTGAAATAGGTCGAAGCAGAGATATCGTCACCTTGCAACATAGTACTCATGCCCAGCATATAGAGACATTCCTGAGCATAGCCCGTACCCTTAAGACTTGGCAAGAGTTCACTCAAGAGGTCGGCTGCACGTCCATACTGCCCTTTCACGAAGCATGCTTTGGCAACCTCATACTTGTATTCTGCATCGCCATGCTTCAGTACAGCATTATATTCGCCACAGCCCGCCAGACATAACGTCAGTCCCGCAAACAGTGACAGAAATATTTGTTTTTTCATGTTTAAGTACCTGAACCTAAAAGTGGCTGCAAAGGTAGCCTTTTGACACGACACGACCAAAGTAAAAAGCTTTTTTAAGCCTCTTTCTTAAAATAGTATATAAACGTGGCTACGCCTTCAAGTGCTTTCTTGCCAGATTCCTTGACCTCGATGGTGAAACGAATGCTCATCTTGATGGCACCACGCAGGTTGGCCAATTCCTCCAGTTTAGTTGACATTCGCACACTCTGTCCGCTCAACACCGGCTGTCCAAACTTCATCTTGTCCATACCATAGTTGACAAGACGCTCCAAATTGTTGACCTGGATAATCTGATCCCACAGATAAGGCAGCAATGACAGTGTCAGGTAGCCATGAACAATAGTCTGTCCAAAAGGGCTCTCAGTCTTGCAGCGTTCCACATCAACATGAATCCACTGGTGGTCAAGAGTGGCATCTGCGAACATATTAATGCGATTTTGATCCACTACGAGCCAATCGCTCTGACCTATAGGTTTGCCAAGATACTGTTCGAAATCCTCATAACGGTTGATGATAACTTTTCCCATGATTAAATGCTATTTTTGAATTGTATGCTGCAAAGGTACGCATTTTTACACGTTATATGTCCACTGCTGCCGTTTTTTCATCTAAAACTTGCACGACCGACACATTTCAAGTAATTTTGCCCTTCAATTAACGCACCTAATAGTATGACTCCAATATTCATAGCAGGTCCTTGTGTCATTGAGAACACCGATGTGCTAGAGGCTGTAGCCGCAGAGCTTGTTCGCCTGCGCGACAAACTCGACATCGATATATACTTCAAAGCATCGTTTGACAAAGCCAACCGCACCAGCCTAAGCAGTTTTCGCGGCCCAGGTCTGGAAAAAGGTTTGCAGATGCTGGGCGATGTGAAAGCCAAATTCGGGCTGCCACTCCTCACTGACATTCACGAGGCATGGCAGGCAGCACCCGCAGCCGAGGTCGTCGATGTGCTTCAAATCCCAGCCTTCCTTTGCAGACAAACCGATCTTCTTGTGGCAGCAGCCCAGACGGGACGAACAGTCAACATCAAAAAAGCACAGTTCCTCTCAGGTCTCGATATGCGCTATCCTGTTGAGAAATGCCGCGAAAGCGGAGCACAGGAGATATGGCTTACCGAGCGTGGCAACAGCTTCGGCTACAACAATCTCGTGGTTGACTTCCGCAACATCCCTGACATGCAACAATTCACTCCGCGTGTAATCATGGACTGCACCCATAGTGTACAGCGGCCAGGAGCTGCTGGAGGCAGCACTGGAGGCAATCGCGAGTACGTGCCGGCTATGGCCTTGGCTGCAAAAGCATTCGGCGCCAACGGTTACTTTTTCGAGACCCACCCCGACCCCGACAAAGCCCTAAGCGACGGCCCTAACATGCTCTTCCTGCACGACTTGGAGAAAGTCATATCGTCATTATTATAAGAACCCACCTTAACAACCACAATGGTAAACGACATTGATGTACGGCAGGTAGCCATCCACTGTCTAAACGAAGAAGCCACAGCCATCCAGAGCCTGGTGCCGCAACTTGACGAACAATTCGACCGTGCAGTGGACCTTATATATCACTGCAAAGGCAAGGTTATCGTAACAGGCGTAGGCAAAAGCGGACACATTGGAGCCAAGATAGCAGCAACTCTGGCTAGCACTGGCACCCCATCATTCTTCATCAACCCGCTTGACGTGTACCATGGTGATTTGGGTGTCATCACTCCAACGGATTTGGTGCTAGCCATTTCCAACAGTGGACAAACCGACGAGCTGCTACGCTTCATACCCTATCTTAAGGAACATAAGATTGGACTCATTGGCATGACCAGCAATCCAAAGTCACTGCTGGCACGCTACTCAGATGTACACCTCACAGTCAACGTAAAACAAGAGGCCTGTCCACTTAACCTTGCTCCGACATCAAGCACTACAGCTCAATTGGCACTTGGCGATTCCCTTGCATGTGCTTTGATGGAAGTGCGGCATTTCAAGGCCCGAGACTTCGCTCAGTTCCACCCTGGAGGATCCTTGGGCCGTCGTCTGCTCACAACCGCCCGCGATGTGATGCGCACCGATGCTCTCCCAGTTCTTTCACCCTCCACCCCACTTCCCGAAGCCATTGTCCATGTCAGTGCCAGCAAGCTAGGACTGGTGGTGGCAGTAGAGGGCGAGCAAGTCGTAGGAATACTCACCGATGGCGACGTCCGCCGCGCTATGCAACGGTTGCGTGAACAGTTTTTCAATGTTCAGCTGAAAGATGCCATGACACCCTCTCCAAAGTGCGTACGTCCTGACACCAAGATTTCCGAAATACAGAGCATCCTGCACAAGAACAAGATTCACGCAGTACTGGTCGTTGATGAGAACCGCAAGCTCATTGGCATTGTGGACTCTTTCAGTTGTGTAATATAAGCGACTGCTCTATAGCCCACCTGCGACAGACGCCATGAAAAAGACATCCATATTCACATTTCTATTCCTATTGGCTGCTTTGCTATGCCAGCCCATACTAATCAAGGCCGAAACAGAGTACAATGACTACTTCTTCAAGTTCGTAACCAAAGCCGACGGTCTGGCTGCATCACAGGTCAATGCCATCTGCAAAAGTTCACAAGGCTACATCTGGTTTGGCACATCCAATGGACTGAGCCGTTTCGATGGTTACTCCATCATCAACTTCTTCAGCAACTACACCAACAGTTCCGCCCTGCCAGATGGATACATAGAAACCATACAAGAAGACAAAGAAGGGCAACTATGGATTGGGACCTCATCTGGCTATGTTGTATTCGACCCAATACACGAGACTTTCGACCGCAGTGTTCAGCAGCGGCTTATCAAGATAACAGGCAACGTACAGCCATCACTCATATACATTGACAAGCACAAGAATATGTGGGTGGTCGTGGAGAACAAAGGGTTGTACTTCTACAAGACCAACATGGACTTGGTCTATACATTTCCACAAACAGGAATGGAAGTGGTGTTGCCGCAATCCGAGATAACAGGTATCAGCGACACAAAAGAAGGCGTAGCCATTGTACATAAGGACGGAACTGTATGCGGCATCAACAGCGAGAGCAGGGAAGTGAGCTGGCGCAATGACGTACTAGCTAAGAAGAATGTGGAACTCCAGGATTTCCATATTTATGTGGATGAACAAGAAAACATCTATCTATATAGCGCCAACAGTTCATTCATTTACGATCGTCAGGAAGCCACATGGAGCAATTCCCTTGCATCCTTTGCCGAATCATGGCAATGTGAATGGAACCTTGGAGATGCTGTCATCACCAGTACAACCTCAGACCAAAACGGTTTCGTGTGGATGACCACAGACCGCACCGGCGTCCTACTCTTAGATATCAACAATCGTTGCTTTCGTCGCCATCTAACTCACAGTTCCGACCCGCGTAGCATCCCCACCAACAACATACAGGCTCTCTATATTGACGACACTAATCTGATATGGGTAGGCACAATGCGTTTTGGTGTGGCCTACTGGGGGTTCTATCTATATCGTTTCCTGCTGGAACGCATCGGCGACATCAATGGCATAGACGAGGACACTCGTGGCAACCTTTGGATTGCGACTCGCAATCGTGGGCTAATATGCCGTTCCAACTTTTCTGACACAGAAACGCCCAGTGCAACATATACAACATTTGGTCGTCAGCAGGGTCTGTCCGACAACGACTTCTCTTGTGTACTGGCAGCTCGTGACGGTAGCATCTGGTGTGGCTCCAACCGTTTCGGGCTGAACCATATCAAGGGAAGTGATGTTCAGATATTCCGCAGGGAACCCGGTCTCATCAATTCTCTTGCCAACGACAATATCCAGGCCTTAGCCGAAGACAACAACGGCAACATCTGGATAGGCACTAACGGTGGAGGTTTGCAGTGTCTCAATGTCAACAGAGGCACGTATGCCAACTTCAACGTACGCAACAACAGGCTGCCCAACGACATCGTTACATCCATCTTCATACGCGATAATAAGTTGATTGCAGGAACAGCCAATGGTCTGGCTATGGTGAACCTTTCCACCAATAAAGTGGAGATATTCCAAGGCACACGCTCAGGCAACAAACAATTCTCCAACCCATACATCACACAGGTTCTCATAGACAGCCGCGACCTCATCTGGATTGGTACTCGCGACGGCCTGAACATTCTCGACACAAAAAATGACATTGTACAGACCTTCGGACAGGCAGAAGGAATACCTAACAACATGATTTGCGGCTTGGCAGAAGACAACAACAAGAACATCTGGGTCACAACAGCCGGCGGCGTGTGCCGCATCGTGCCACAAGCCGTGCAAACAGGTAGTAAAGAGTATAGCGTTTATATCTACAACTACACTGTTGATGACGGTCTGCAACGTTCAGAGTTCAACACTGGTGCCATCTGTTCGACTCCAGAAGGACAAATCTACATGGGCGGTGCCAATGGACTCAACTGGATAAACGAAGGAACATCCAAGGCCAAAGATACAGAGACCAAGGTCCTGTTCACGGGATTGCTGTTCCACGACCAGCCCATCCGTGTCGGGGAGAAGATTCTTGGACATATTATTCTCACCAAAGACATCAATAGTCTGCAGACCCTTACTTTGTCTCCACAGGTCAACACTTTCACCATAGAGATGTCTGTCAGCAACTACTACCGCTGTGACCATCCCCAGTTCATCTACATGTTAGAAGGCTATGACCCACAATGGCGTCCTGGAGACCCACTGCTACACGGTGTGCGTTTCCACAACCTGAAGCCCGGTCGCTATGTTTTGCATGTGAAAGCCATTGGTGATGATGGCAAGATGACCGAACACGAGCATACCCTGGAACTAATTATGGAGCGTCCGTGGTGGATGCAGTGGTGGGCCATTGCATGCTATATTCTTCTTGCCGCATCGGTTCTCATCACATTCCGCTGGCTCATTCCCTGGCTACACAAGCAATTCGTGCGTAACAAAAAGGAACGTGAGCTATACCAGAAACGCACCGATGCCCTACGCGATATCACATCCCTACTCATTGCGCCAATAGCTAGGGTCTCACATCAAGTCAATCGGCTAAAGCCACTGCTCAACACGAATGAACAGATGGAGATTGCAGACAACATTCTCCATATCGAGGACCAGCTTCTACAAGACCTTAAGGATGCTCACAACGATGACATCGACAGCCTATTGCCAGAAGAACTCAGGGAGAACATGCCAAAAGCCGATACGACCGAAGAGGATGCTGAAGTTACAGAGAGCTTAGTGGAAGAGTCCAACTTCAATTATGCACTGAAGACCAAGGCCAAACATGCTCTCCGCACCATATATCTTGTCGATTCCGACAATGACATTGCAGAGTACATTGCAGACAGTTTGAAGAACGCCTTTGAATTCCACATATTCACAAATGGCGAGGATGCATGGAAAGCCATAAACGAGCATAAGCCCGATCTGGTGCTGGCATGTGAGCAACTCAGTGACATTCGCGGCTCAGAGCTGTGCATACGGATCAAGCAGGAGCGTAGCTTCGCCCGCATACCATTTGTCCTTATGCTGGAGACTGCCATGTCAATAGCAGAGATCGAAAAGAACAACATCACAGTGGCAGCCGACGACTATGTGTTGCACTTCTACGATCTCATCAGCCTGCGAATGCGTTGTGCCAGTCTGCTTGGCGAGATTTCCGACGACATACAGATGCCTTTGGAAGATGCCATGACAACGGCTAACGCTATGACAGAGAGCATTGCAGAACTGATAAAGCGACAGGTTAGGGACTATGTGGTACAAAACATCTCCAACCCCAAGTTGCCTCTCGACAGCCTATGTCAAGCCATCAATGTTCCGCTGCCGCAACTGTTCCGCAAGCTTCAGCAGCTAACAGGTCTGACGCCAGCCGAATATATCCGCGACATACGTCTGACCGAGGCCGCCAACCTTCTGCGTGGAGGCAACCTGCAACCTATTGATGTGTCATCAGAGGTTGGCTTCCCCAATCTGCCAACCTTCAACCGCTTCTTCCAGCAGAAGTATGGCATGTCGCCAATTGATTTCTGCCAGCAATACAAGTAAACACATTATTCACCTTTCATTTTTCACTTTTCACTTAGAATGATTCATCATTCTTGGCTCATTATACTCTTGTTTGCCACCATGTCCATCGCAGCGCAAGCGCAGCCTTCCGACAGCGTGTTCATGCGCAGCCTGCAAGAGATGGGCATCCATGCCACCAACGACAACAGCGTAGTTCTCCTGCACACTGGCCAACAGAAGTTTGATGCCATGCTCAGTGCCATCAGGGAAGCGCGACGATATGTGTACCTTGAATACTTCAATTTCCGAAACGACAGCATTGGTCTTGCCCTCTTCCAGTTGTTGGAGGAGAAGGCCGCAGAGGGCGTTGAGGTCAAAGCTATGTTCGACAGCTTCGGCAACGAGAGCAACGACAGTCCGCTACGCAAGAAACACCTGCGAGCCATCAGAGCAGCAGGTGTCAATGTACGAGAATTCGACCCTCTACGTTTTCCCTGGCTCAACCACGCCTATCATCGCGACCACCGCAAGATTGTTGTCATAGACGGTGAGGTGTGCTTTACCGGAGGCATGAATGTAGCTGATTACTACATACACGGCCGGCCAGAATACGGTGCATGGCGCGATATGCACATGCAGCTCACAGGGAGTGCCGTACAGACATACGACAGCATTTTCAGGCAGATGTGGAAATCAAGTTTCAATGACACATTGTTCCACAATCCGCTATCCGTCACGCCTCATTCCTTACCCACCATTCCTCATTCCTCACTCCTCACCGACACAACCTCTACAGCAGGATGCAAGACAATAGCAGTGGTCAATCGCATACCACGCAAACAGCCCAAGGCCATGCGCAAGGCATACGTGGCAGCTATTGATGCAGCCGACAGCCTCATCCAGATTGTGAACCCCTACCCCACCAACGTCAAGAGTGTGCGGCGTGCCCTAAAACGCGCCCTAAGACGTGGCGTTAAGATGGAAATCATGGTGTCGGCCAAGAGCGACGTGCCAATCACTCCAGATGTAGTTGCCCTCGAAATGCGCAAACTGGCCAAACGAGGTGCACATGTCTATTACAATCATGATGGTTTCCATCACAGCAAGGTGATGATGGTGGACGGCAGCTTCTGCACTGTTGGCTCCACCAACCTTGATGCACGCAGTTTCCTATTCGATCATGAGGTGAACAGCTTTATTTTTGACCATTCCACAACTAAGGAGCTGCAACAGATATTCGAACAGGACAAGCAACACTGCACCATATTCCAAGCACAGGACTACCGCCGCAACTTCAACTTCGGTCATCGCCTTACAGGCCATCTGTTCTCTCTGTTCCGCGGTTTCATGTAGCAGCCCTAGTCGTCATGTCCAAAGTTCTCAGCCTCATAGCCATCGCATTCCTCTGGTCAACTATGGCCAGCTCCCAGTCCCTAAATATCTTCACAGATAAAGGGCTGTTCTATCACCTTCCTCTATCCAGCGACAGCATCAGATACGATGGCAAGAAACTGAGCTTTCCCCGGCACAATGAGCAGCCCGTACAGCTCAAGACGTCTGACATAGATAGTATAACCATCGGTGATGTCGTGTTCCGCAATGCAGTTCTGTACATCACCACTGAGAATGGACAGGAGATTACATCTCGCACCGAATGGCTTAATTGCCATTTCAACATGGATGGTGGCACACTCTTTGACAGTTTCGAAGCCGATGGACGCATTCGCGGAAGAGGCAACTCCACATGGAGCTGGTATGAATATGGTGGCGACCCGCTCATCTATGGACGCCGGCCATACAAGATCAAGTTCAACCAAAAGCAGCGTGTGATGGACATGAATGCCGACAAGACATGGGTGCTGCTGGCCAACTGGCGCGACGGTTCCTTCATGATGAATGCCTTTGCCAACGAAGTGGGACGCTATCTCGACTTCGCTTTCACGCCCCACAACCGGTTCTGCGAAGTCTATATCAACGGTGAATATGCAGGACTCTACCAGCTGTGTGAGCAGATACAGCAGGGAGGTCATCGGGTGAACTGCGGAGAGAATGGCATCCTGCTAGCTTTTGACGCTGACGACGGACCGGCTCTCTCACCCAACGCCACAGACAACTTCTGGAGCAACAGCTTCCGTCTGCCTGTTTCCATCAAGTATCCCAAGGACGAGGCTCTAACCGACAGTGCAAAGACGGCTGTCATCACAGAGTTCAACCGTCTGGAAGCCCTCATCAAACGACACAACTACAATGAGGTGGCTGCTGTTTTGGACATACGCAGCCTCATAGACTTTCTCATCGTGCAGGAGCTTACATGCAACGTCGAGCTAGACGCACCACGTTCCATGTATATCTACCAGACCGACAGCGACCACGTGTGGCACTTCGGGCCTCTGTGGGACTTTGACGCAGGCTTTGATTTCTCATGGGCCGATATGTGCACAGGACATACCTACTTCAGTTCGCAGAAGCTGCTCTACGATACCGACCCAGCCAACCACCCCAACTACAGTAGTGGAACCCGCTTCTTCCTGCAGATGTTTGCCGACCCGCAGTTCACAGCTGAGTACAAAGCACGATGGGCAGAAATAAAGGACGGTCTCCTGTCCTATGTCTTCGACAGGCTCGACAACTACCGCTACCAGCTCACCGAGGCCCAGGCTCGCAACGATAAGCGGTGGCCCATATACTTCAGCACCGCTACATTCGAGCGTGTTGACTACAACATGGAGTATGCCAAACTGCGCAACTGGGTACGGCAACGCATCCGCACCATGAACACCGCCATACAGAAATACCCAGCCAACTGAAAAACATACTTCGGAAATAGGGCATCTGTCTTATACTGAAATAGGTTGACACATTTTAGGAACTTAAAGCACAGATTTCCGCCACCGCTGCCGAGATGGACACCAAGATCTTCGACCTCTACGGTTTGACGGAAGAAGAACGGAAAGTGGTGATGGGTTTTGCTTTGAATTCGCAAACTGCATGCGCGAAGCGGTAAAACTTGACAGGCATCTAAGGATATGATAATTGCAACGAACAAAACAATATAGAAGATATGACGGAGCATGCGAAATGGCAATGGCAGGAGGAAGGCACGTCATGGAGGGGTGTCGGGATTTATCATGTGACGCTGACAGTGGCATCGAGAGAGCCGTTGTTGGGGAAGCTCGTGATTCCTGACCGCAATCCTGCTCAGGCATGGGTGGAGCGCACGGAGCTGGGTAATGCTGTCATTGATGAGTTGTACGTGATGTGCAAGCACTATCCTGCCGTCCGTATTCTGCAGTTCTGCCTGATGCCTGACCACCTGCATGCTGTTATCCATGTGACACAGGTGATGGATACGAGCATTCGCAGCGTCATTCGGGGGTATTGGCAGGGGGTAAAGAAATATGGCAGGGCTTATACTTTGTCGGTTGCTTCCGAATTAAATTCGGAAACAACGAACGAAGGGGGCTATCCATTTCCTGTTTTTACAGAGCGTCCGTTCATTCGCCCCTTGTCGCGGAGAGGTCAGTTGCATACGATGATTCAGTATGTCAAGATGAACCCGCAGCGGCTGGCCACGAAGCACTTGAAGCCTGGTTTTTTCCGTGTTCAGAAAGGTATAGAGATTGGCGGACGGACGTATGGCGGTGTGGGGAATGTGGCGCTACTGTTGGCTGAGCATTTCGAGCCTGTTCATGTGCGTAGTGTGATGGTGAAGGCGGCAGAGCAGGGTAATCCTGAATCGTTGCGCAATTATATGAACGGCTGTGTATTGTCTGCTCGTAAGGGGGCGGTGATGGTGTCGCCATTTATCTCCCCACAGGAGAAGCAGGTGATGCAGGTGTTGTTAAAGGAACAGCGGCCTTTCGTTGTGCTGGCGGATAATGGTTTCCGTGATTATTACAAGCCGACTGCCGATCTTTTTGATGCTGTAGCAGCCGGTCGTGTGCTCATCCTTAGCCCATGGGAATACGACGCTGGCAAACGGCATATCAGCCGTGGGGAATGTGTGGCTCTCAACGCGATGGCAGAAGAGATATGCAGGATGTAGCTAGACCTTTCAGATGTGAATTAAGATTACTTGTACCATGGTTTATCTTTCCATGTGCCATATTCTTTGTATCGCCAGTCCTCATGGAAACTATGTTTGGACATATTATTTTCTACTTCATCGTGGTCCTCAGCCTTTTTGATACCAAGTATGCCTCCATCTCGCGCTCAATGTCATGGTACTGTGTGTAGAACTCATCGTTCTTTGCAGCCTTAGCCTTAGAAAGGGTTTCGTTAGCCATGAAAGGATTGATAGTTGGTTAGAAAGTAAATGATTGGCATCCAACTATCAATCACGCTCATGCACAAAAAGAGCGTGATGCTCTTATTGCGCATAGCAAGAGGTGAAAGCCTAGGAATAACTTTTGGAACCCCTGTCAACCATAAGATACACCACGCTTGAGCGTGTGGCGCATTACTATATGGTTGAACAGATGTTTTTATACGGCTCACCTGTCACATATTATTTTCGTGCTTATTATACCAATCTGAGTTTCCTAGGCTTTCTTGGCTATGCGCGAAATAATAGCGAATGCTAGCTTATCACGATGTTACTATCTCCTGCGCTCAGGAAATGCTCTTGTTTGATGGAGCAATGTGCAGTAGTTGCGGCAAAGATAGAGTATATAATGAAAAGGGGCATAGGAAAAAAGAAAAAACTTTGGACACATCTCCTACATATTGAATTTTCCCATTTTTATTACACTAATACACTAACAGGGGATAACAGTCTGACATTCAATAAGTCATGATGATGTATAAGTAGTGTATAAGGTACATTATAAGTTTGAACCCCTTCGGGGCTTAAGCACCATATTGGCACATCAAGTTGGACACCCAACCTCAGCAGGCAACTAACGAAACCTCAGCAGATATTGAGCGAAACCTCAGCAGATATTGATTAATATCTCAGCAGATATTGAACGAAACCTCAGCAGATATTGAATGAAACCTCAGCAGATATTGAACAAGACCTCAGCAGGTAAAAACAGTTCATCCCCGCAACTGCAAAGAGCTGCGGGGATGAACAGTGTTATGTGTTAATAAGAAGTGGGGGAACTTGAGGTTAGCGCACCATTACTTTCTTGCCGTTTACTATATAAAGCCCCTTGGAGGCTGTGCGAACTGGCTGACCAGCGAGATTATAAACTGTGGTGCTACGCTCATCGACAGATGTGACATCGGCGATGCCTGTGCCATAAGCCTTGATGTCAAGCCATGTGACAGGACTCTCATGAGTTTCGTTGCCAGCAATATAGACGCTCTTCACACCTATCTTGTTGTACCTCTTGGCTGCAGGGTCGAGCAATACCACGGCACGGTTAATGCCATAGCTGACATAGTTATCGAGGTGACCAACAAGGTCGTTATCGGTAAACAAGTAAGGTATGAGGGTCATATCAGCACCGAACTGGTACAGTTCATTGGTGAGGACAATAGGTTTCACATCCTTTTCAATGTCAGAGTAGAGCTGGTAGTAGAGTTTCTTTGTATTTAGTGAGTTGCCTTCGACATCTGTAGCAGGCACTAAGAAGAATATGCCTGCCGAAGCGGTGTTCTCAGTCCACTGGCTCCAGTTCATAGTTGTGCTGAAAGATGGTGCTGCAGGAGTGGCTGGCTCATCAAGCTCTGTGACAATCTCGAACTTAGAGCCATCGGTATAGTAAATCCTGGTGTCACCATAGAAACCTGTTAGCTGACCAGACTTCTCATCCCAGAATGTCCAGTGGGAGAAGGAGAGAGCATCCTCTGTCACTGTTCCTGAAATGATGACGTTGTCAAGACTTGAATAATCATCTTTGAATGAATATGAGTAATAATCGCCTTGCGATGCAGTGTTGTTCATGTCAAGACCCATCTGACTCTCTATGGTTAGGGCATTACCATTAACTATAAGCACGAAGAACTGACCATAGTTGCCGAAATTCAGGACTTGCACTTTCTCATCGGCCTGCTGTACCACAACATTGTAGCTGTCAACCGCCCCAGTCTTGCCATCTGTCACCTCCATCTTGGCATTGGCATGATAGATGCATGAAGAATAGAACCAGTCGGTCCAGACGTTATTCTCATATTTGCCTGTCAGATAATCGCCCCACATGGAGGTGAAGGATATATTGCCATAGGCATCTATTACGCCCTCCACAGGAGTAGTGAGTTTCTTGCCATTATCTGGGTTAGTAGCGTAGATAAAAATGTCGCCGTATTCAGGATCTGTCTGGAGGAGCTGTCCACTAGGGATGGATACTGTACCGTTCTCAAAGTTAACAATAGCCTTTACAGCATTAGTGGCAGTTGGTGTAAGATGAGTGATGGTGATTGTGCTGTCATTGACCTTGGTAACATCCACTGAGTTACCGATGAAGTCAACGCTGTCTTGAGCTACGCTGTAGCTTGTGATGACAGCACCGCCAACGAAGTCTTCAACAGAAGATGCAGCCTTGCGCGGAGCGTGAACACATGACTGAGGCTGCTGAATGCCGATTTGATGACGTGCAGATAAAGTCTTGAACTGACCTAAGCTCAATGGGTTCTGTGCAAATGCACTACCAGCAAACAGCATGGCCAGCAACATAAAAAGAGTAGATTTTCTCATAAGCAATTATAGTTTATATTGTGTCGAATACAAAACGGCTGCAAAGATAAACAGAATTTGTTGAAAACACACAAAAAAAGCTATCCCACGAATTACACGTTTAATTCGTGGAATAGCGTTTATAAATAGTGGTTACTATGGGGGTTGTTTTTACATCATGCCACCCATGCCAGGAGCTCCGCCCATTGGCATCTCAGGCTTATCCTCCTTGGCATCACAGATGACGCACTCAGTGGTGAGGAACATACCAGCGATGGAAGCTGCGTTCTCCAGTGCCACACGTGTCACTTTGGCAGGATCGATGATACCTGCTGCACGCAAATCCTCATAGCGGTCGGCACGGGCATTGTAGCCATAGTCGCCCTTCTCGTTCTTCACGTTGTTAACTACCACGCTGCCTTCCAGACCTGCATTCTCAACAATCTGACGGAGAGGCTCCTCGATGGCACGCTTCACAATCTGAATACCCGTTGTCTCGTCAGCGTTCTCACCCTTGAGGTCCTCAAGAGCCTTGATGGAGCGGATGTAAGCCACACCGCCACCGGCTACGATGCCTTCCTCAATGGCTGCACGTGTAGCGCAGAGAGCATCATCAACGCGGTCTTTCTTCTCCTTCATCTCGGTCTCGGAGGGAGCACCTACATAGAGAACGGCTACACCGCCACTGAGCTTGGCAAGACGCTCCTGCAGCTTCTCCTTGTCGTAGCTGCTTGTGGTGTTGGCAATCTCATTCTTGATCTGGTTCACGCGGTCTTTGATGAGTTCGCTCTGGCCATGACCACTGACAATGGTTGTGTTGTCCTTGGAGATAGTAACCTTGTCGGCACTACCCAGCATCTCGATAGTAGCCTGTTCGAGTTTCAAGCCCTTCTCCTCGCTGATGACTACACCGCCAGTCAGCACTGCGATGTCCTCCAGCATGGCCTTACGACGGTCGCCGAAGCCAGGAGCCTTTACGGCACAAATCTTCAGCTGTGTGCGCAGACGGTTTACAACAAGTGTGGTCAGAGCCTCACTATCTACATCTTCAGCGATAACAAGCAGTGGACGGCCTGTTTGAACAGCTGGTTCAAGGATAGGCAGGAAGTCTTTCAGGTTGCTAATCTTCTTGTCATAGATGAGTATGTATGGGTTCTCCATCTCACACTCCATCTTCTCGGTGTTGGTCACGAAGTAGGCTGAGAGATAGCCACGGTCAAACTGCATACCCTCGACAACGCCGATGGTTGTGTCACGTCCCTTAGCCTCTTCAATGGTGATAACGCCATCCTTGGATACCTTCTTCATAGCCTCTGCCAACAGCTTACCAATCTCAGGATCGTTGTTTGCGCTGACGGTAGCCACCTGCTCAATCTTGTTGTAGTCGTCGCCAACCTGTTCGCTCTGGCTCTTGATGCTCTCAACGACCTTGGCCACGGCCTTGTCGATACCGCGCTTGAGATCCATTGGGTTAGCACCAGCTGTTACATTCTTCAAGCCCTCACGAACAATGGCCTGAGCCAGAACGGTTGCTGTTGTTGTGCCGTCACCTGCATCGTCGCCAGTCTTGGAGGCTACGCTCTTCACGAGCTGTGCGCCTGCATTCTGGAAAGCGTCGGCCAGCTCTATCTCCTTTGCCACTGTGACGCCATCCTTTGTTATCTGAGGTGCACCAAACTTCTTCTCAATGATTACATTACGACCCTTAGGACCGAGAGTAACCTTTACAGCATTTGCAAGCTGATCTACGCCCTGCTTCATCTGTTCGCGGGCTTCTATGTTGAATTTAATTTCCTTTGCCATGATTGCAATGATACTTTATTACATTATTTCGTTATTACGCCAAAATAGCGACGACATCACTCTGACGCATGACGAGGTACTTGTTGCCCTCATGCTCAATCTCAGTGCCTGCGTACTTTCCGTACAACACCTTGTCGCCAGCCTTTAGAACCATCTCCTCGTCCTTGGTTCCCTTGCCAACGGCAACTACTGTACCCTGAAGAGGCTTCTCCTTTGAGGTTTCGGGAATATAGATGCCTCCCGCTGTCTTTGTCTCAGCTGGTGCTGGTTCAATCAGCACACGGTCTGCTAATGGTTGAATGCTCATAATAATGATTGTTTTAGGTTGTTTATGTTATTTTGTATTATCAATATTCTGCCATGAAATAAGCTAAAGCCGTGCCAAAGCGGCACGGCTGTCATTATGGCAGAACTGCAGCCGACAGGCGGTCGTCACGCAGCTGCATTATTTGCTGCACCCATTCCTTGTCACGCTGCAGACGTTTAAGAGTAGATTGTGAAGCCTGCTGCTGACTCTCTTTCTTGGAATACCCACGCCCTGTTTCACCATCCATGCCTTCAATCACAGTCTTGAAAAGGAACACGGGTGTAGAACGGTTTTCCCTCATCTCCTCCACGCATTGGAATGACAGTTCGACCTTACGCTTCTGTGCCCACTCTATCAGCTTTGACTTGAAGTTCACCTCCTTGGCTGCGATGTTGTCCAAACTGATGAAACGGCCAAGAATCCGGTGTTCCATGAAACGCATACAGGCATCGTAGCCACGGTCTAGATACAAGGCTCCGACCAGGGCTTCAAAGGCATTGCCACCCATGTAACTGTTGTGAGCCGTATTTTGACTACCATAGACTATGAGCCTGTCCAACCCCACTTCATGAGCAAGCCTATTTAGCATTTCCCTCTGTACTAGCTTGCTGCGCGTATTGGTAAGGAAGCCCTCGCTCTGTTTTCGGAAATGCCTATAAACAATATGACCAACCGTTGCGTCAAGGACTGCGTCACCAAGGAATTCCAGCCGCTCATTGTTGCCGAGATATTGTTTCTCGCCCTCAAGCCGCTGACGCGATTTATGGCGCAATGCCTGCTTGTAGATAGACAGGTTGTGAGGATAGACACCGAGTATATGGTACAGAGACAAACGAAGCTCCCTCTCTTTTAGGAAAGGGAGCTTCATTCTGTCTATAATGTTCTGGAAGCGATTCACGCTAATGGTTGATTACGCGTTCTCGTACTTCTTGAATATTACGCAGGCGTTATGGCCACCAAAACCGAATGTATTGCTAAGAGCAGCACGAACTGTGCGCTTCTGAGCCTTGTTGAATGTGAAGTTGAGGTTGTAGTCAATCTCTGGGTCTTGGTCGTCATCGGCATGATTGATAGTTGGTGGCACGATGTCGTTCTTAACGGCCAACACGCTAATCAGTGCCTCAACCGCACCGGCAGCACCAAGAAGGTGACCTGTCATGGACTTGGTTGAAGATATGTTAAGCTTATATGCATGCTCGCCAAACACAGCCTGAATAGCCTTCACCTCCGAGATATCACCTACGTGAGTGGATGTACCATGCACATTGATATAATCAATAGCATCAGGTTGCAGGCCAGAATCCTCCAATGCATTCTTCATCACGAGGATTGCGCCCAAGCCCTCTGGGTGAGAGGCTGTGATATGGTGAGCATCGGCACTCATGCCCTCGCCTACCATCTCAGCATAAATCTTCGCACCACGGGCCTTGGCATGCTCCAACTCCTCCAGGATAAGGCAGCCAGAGCCTTCTGCCATGATGAAGCCATCGCGGCTTGCGCTGAATGGACGGCTTGCTGCTTCGGGTTCATCGTTGCGAGTAGAGAGAGCCTTCATTGCATTAAAGCCTCCCACACCTGCTTCGGTGATGGCAGCCTCAGCACCACCGCTTACAATGACATCGGCCTTGCCTAGACGAATAAGATTGAACGCATCAGCCAAAGCATGAGAACTGGAAGCACAAGCAGATGTGGTTACATAGTTGGGACCATGGAAGCCATACTTGATGCTAATGTGTCCAACAGCGATATCAGCAATCATCTTAGGGATGAAGAATGGGCTGAACTTCGGGCCAAGCTGCTCGCCTGTACGACCATAAGCCTCAACCTCGTCCTCAAACGACTTGATGCCACCGATACCTACGCCATAGACCACACCCACACGGTCTTTATTAACGCTGTCCAGATCAAGACCACTGTCCTCAACGGCCTGTGTGGCAGTTGCAATGGCATACTGGCTGTAGAGATCCATCTTGCGAGCCTCCTTACGGTCGATACCGTATGCCTCGCCATTGAAGCCCTTGACCTCGCAGGCGAACTGCGTCTTGAACTTCTCTGTATTAAACTTGGTGATGGGAGCAGCACCGCTCTTGCCATTCACTAGACTTTCCCAAGTCTCCTCCACTGTATTGCCCAATGGAGTCACTGCACCAAGGCCAGTGACAACGACTCTTTTAAGTTCCATATTGTATTGATTACAATTAAAGCCAAACATCCCACTCCCGACCGTTCTCAGCTGCGAGGAGCCCTGATCCTATGGGTGCGAACACACGCCGAAGAATGTGGTCTCCCCTCCGCTAAGAAGGGTTGAAAGTGGGCTGCTTGGCTGTTATTATTAAGCTTAATGTTGCTTATTGATGAGCCTGGATGTAGTCAATGGCATCCTGAACGGTTGCAATCTTCTCAGCATCCTCATCAGGAATAGAAACACCGAACACCTGCTCGAACTGCATAATCAGCTCAACAGTATCCAATGAATCGGCACCGAGGTCGCCAGTGAAACTCTTCTCAGGGGTAACTTCTGCTGCATCAACGCCGAGTTGTTCAACGATGACATCGCGTACTTTGCTTTCAATTTCTGACATAATTGTACTTGTTTGATGTTTTTACTTATTTGTTATCGTCTGAATGCTTGTGCTTTTCGAGGTGCAAAGGTCGGACATTTTATCCAAACTGCCAAACAATCACGCCACAAATCGCACTATGGCATCTGTTTTTGGACAATGCAAATTACAAAAGAAACTATCTAATGGCTATTTCACAACACGACATACACCATATTGAAACTAAAATACATACCTTTGCAGCACCATATTAACTATCTCATTCTTACATCATCCATGAAAATCAAGCACTACCTTTCAATCCTGTTTCTCTCTCTGGTTGCCATCACCGTCAAGGCACAGAATGCCGATGCAATCTATCAGCAAGCCAAGGCCCTTCTTGAAGCCAACGAATTCACTCAAGCCATACCCAAGCTTCAGGCTGCTGCCGACATGGGCCATAAGAAGGCACAGTACTGGCTAGGCCACTGCTACGACAAAGGCGATGGTGTTGACGAGGACGACAACCTTGCTTTCCAATGGTATTCCAAAGCTGCTGCACAGGGTCACGCCAAAGCACAGTACCAGCTCGGCCAGTGCTACAAGAAGGGTGAGGGTGTAGCCAAAGACTACAGCAAAGCATGTGAATGGTACACCAAGGCTGCCAAACAGGGAAATGCTGATGCACAGTACCAACTTGGGAAATGCTACATGAAAGGCCGCGGTGTGACAGCAGACCAAGCCAAAGCTAAGAGCTGGCTAAACAAAGCCATACGTAATCCCAAAGGCGGTGACAAGATACTTGCCAAGCTGAAGAGGGAGGCTGCCGAAGGTGATGAAGATGCGGCTGCAATACTTCGTGTGCTAGGCCGCTGACATTACACCGTGCTGCAAAGGGCAATACACCGTGCTATAAAAGACAATGCACCGTGCTGCAAGTGATTATACAGCACGGTGCATTTTGTTATATGGGCATCTACCACACAGATATGTGATAGATGCCTTATTTGCTTAGTCAAGATTGTAGTCGAGGATTGCCTTACGGTTTGAGAGGATACGGTCGTAGTCCTCACGTGACCCTACTACTATACGCTCGAACTCGCGCAGACCTGTACCAGCAGGAATGAGGTGACCGCATATCACGTTCTCCTTCATACCCTCAAGATAGTCGGTCTTACCATTGATGGCAGCCTCATTGAGTACCTTGGTGGTCTCCTGGAAGGATGCTGCAGAGATGAACGAGCTGGTCTGCAAGGCAGCACGTGTGATACCCTGAAGTATCTGAGTACTGGTGGCAGGCACAGCATCACGTACTTCAATGGGCTTCAAATCACGACGCTTAAGAAGTGAGTTCTCATCGCGCAGTTTGCGAGCAGTGATGATGCTACCTGCAATGACTGTCTCACTGTCACCTGCATCGACTACATACTTCTTGCCCCAGATGCGGTCGTTCTCTTCTGCGAACTCTAGCTTGTCCACAATCTGCTGCTGGAGGAAGTTGGTATCACCTGGTTCATCAATCTGAACCTTGCGCATCATCTGGCGTACAATGACCTCAAAGTGCTTGTCATTGATCTTTACACCCTGCAAGCGATATACATCCTGCACCTCGTTGACGATGTACTCCTGAACAGCTGTAGGACCTTGGATTGCAAGGATATCTGCAGGAGTGATAGCACCATCAGAGAGAGGTGTGCCAGCGCGGACATAGTCGTTCTCCTGAACCAGGATCTGCTTGGACAGCGGAACGAGGTAGTGACGTTCATCACCCACCTTGGATGTGATGATGATTTCACGGTTACCACGCTTGAGCTTACCCATTGTAACCTCACCGTCAATCTCAGCCACGATAGCAGGATTGCTCGGATTGCGAGCCTCAAAGAGTTCTGTTACACGTGGCAGACCACCAGTGATGTCACCAGCCTTACCAACGGCACGTGGAATCTTTACGAGTACATCACCAGCCTTGACTTGCTGTTTGTCTTCAACAGAGATGTGACCACCGATGGGGAAGTTGTATGTACGTAACAGCTCGCCATTGTCGGCAACGATGTGAGCCTGAGGTATCTTGGTCTTATCCTTGGACTCAATGACAATGAGTTCACGCAGACCTGTAGTCTCATCGGCCTCCACACGATAGGTGACACCTTCGATGACACCCTCGAACTCCACATGACCAGCCATTTCAGTAACGATGACAGCATTGAATGGATCCCATTTTGCAATCATATCGCCCTTCTTGACCTTATCACCAGGAGCCTTGTAGAGTGTAGAGCCATAAGGCACGTTCTGAGTCAGGAGAATGATACCTGTGTTGATATCCACGAAGCGAACCTCAGCCAGACGGCCTACCACCATCTGAGCGGGCTGACCAGTCTCGTCAACTATATCAACGGTACGCAGCTCCTCAAACTGCAGCTCACTGTCATACTTGGCACGGATAGTAGCATTGGCAGCAGCATTGTCGGCCACACCACCAGCGTGGAACGTACGAAGTGTAAGCTGTGTACCAGGCTCACCGATGGACTGTGCGGCAATCACACCGACAGCCTCACCCTTCTGAACCATACGCGAGGTGGCAAGGTTGCGTCCATAGCACTTCATGCAGACGCCATGCTTGCTTTCGCAGGTGAGTACGGAACGTATTTCGACGCTCTCTATCGGGCTAGCTTCAATCTCAGCAGCGATGGTCTCAGTGATTTCCTCACCAGCAGCCACAATAAGCTTGTTGTTGCTAGGATTGATGATATCGTGTACGCTTACACGGCCAAGGATGCGGTCATAAAGCGAGCTGATAACCTCATCGCCATTCTTCAGGGCTGTGCATACTAGGCCACGCAGAGTTCCGCAGTCCTCCTCAGTGATGATAACGTCGTGAGATACATCGACCAGACGGCGTGTCAGATAACCGGCGTCGGCTGTCTTCAAGGCGGTATCAGCTAGACCCTTACGAGCACCGTGGGTAGAGATGAAGTACTCCAGCACAGACATACCCTCCTTAAAGTTAGACAGAATTGGGTTCTCAATAATCTGTGCTTCTGCACCAGCCTTCTGTGGCTTGGCCATAAGACCACGCATACCAGAGAGCTGAGAAATCTGACCAGCACTACCACGGGCACCAGAGTCAAGCATCATGTACACAGCATTGAAGCCCTGGTCAGCCTCACGCATAGTCTTCATCAGCACAGCGCTGAGGTCATTGTTGACATGAGTCCAGGCATCAATAACCTGATTATAACGCTCCTTGTCTGTGATGAAGCCCATATTATAGTCATTTGTGATGCGCTCAACCTCATCATTGCCACGCTGCACAAGCTTCTCCTTCTCTTCTGGGATGATGATATCACCAAGGTTGAACGAAAGGCCGCCGTCGTATGCCAGCTTGTAACCGAGGTTCTTGATACCGTCCAGGAACTCGCAGGCACGGGCCACACCGACAGTCTTAATGACATCCGTGATGATACCACGCAATGTCTTCTTAGAGATGACATCATTGAAGAAGCCAACCTCTACTGGGATGATTTCATTCACAATGACACGACCTACTGAAGTCTCAACCATACGCTTTCCTATGGTGCCATCCTCCAGCTTGTCATCAACAACAACTTTTACCGGAGCATGAATATCAACACGCTTCTCGTTGTATGCGATGATAGCTTCTTCAGGACCGTAGAATGTCAAGCCCTCACCAAGAGCACCTGGACGGAGCTTGGTGATATAGTACAGACCCAACACCATATCCTGTGAAGGCACAGTGATTGGAGCACCATTGGCAGGATTGAGGATATTGTGGCTTTGAAGCATCAGTATCTGAGCCTCCAGTATAGCCTCATTGGAGAGTGGGAGGTGAACAGCCATCTGGTCACCATCGAAGTCGGCATTGAACGCCGTACATGCCAATGGATGAAGCTGGATAGCCTTACCCTCTATCATCTTCGGCTGGAATGCCTGAATACCCAAACGGTGAAGTGTCGGTGCACGGTTGAGAAGTACAGGGTGACCCTTCATGACATGTTCAAGGATATCCCAGATGACTGGATCCTTGCGGTCAACTATCTTCTTTGCGCTCTTAACGGTCTTGACGATGCCGCGTTCAATGAGCTTACGAATGATAAACGGCTTATACAATTCTGCAGCCATCAACTTAGGCAGACCACACTCACCCATCTTCAATTCAGGGCCAACCACAATAACGGAACGTGCGGAATAGTCAACACGCTTACCAAGCAAGTTCTGACGGAAGCGGCCCTGCTTACCCTTCAACGAGTCTGACAAAGACTTGAGAGGACGGTTGGCATCAGTCTTGACGGCACTGCTCTTACGGCTGTTGTCGAAGAGGCTGTCAACGGCTTCCTGAAGCATACGCTTCTCATTGCGCAAAATGACCTCTGGAGCTTTAATCTCAATAAGACGCTTCAGACGATTGTTACGGATGATAACACGACGATAGAGGTCGTTAAGGTCGGAGGTGGCAAAGCGGCCACCATCCAGAGGAACGAGAGGACGCAAATCAGGTGGAATGACTGGAAGCATTGTCATTATCATCCACTCAGGCTTGTTTATCTCGCGACTAGCACGGAAACTCTCCACAACCTGACGACGCTTCAGGGCCTCGGCTTTGCGCTGTTGGGCCGTATCATCCTTTGCCCGACGGCTTAGTTCAGCTGAAAGTGCATCCAGGTCAAGACCAACAAGGAGGTCATATATAGCCTCTGCACCCATCTTGGCAACGAACTTATTGGGATCATCGTCAGGAAGCTGCATGTTATCGGGAGTCAGACGGTCAAGGTAGCTGAGGTATTCATCCTCATTCAAGAGGTCGAACTTCTTCAGGCCCTGAACCTCATCGTCACCGTCCTTAGCCTCGCCTGCAAACGGGCCTGGATTGATGACCACATATCTCTCATAGTAGATTACAGAGTCAAGGTTCTTGGTTGACATTCCAAGCAGATAACCAATCTTGTTTGGCAAGCTGCGGAAATACCAGATGTGAGCTACAGGCACCACAAGTTCAATATGGCCGCTGCGTTCACGACGAACCTTCTTCTCCGTTACCTCTACGCCGCATCGGTCGCACACGATACCCTTGTAGCGGATACGCTTGTACTTACCGCAGTGGCACTCATAGTCCTTTGTAGGACCGAAGATGCGCTCACAGAACAGGCCATCACGCTCTGGCTTATATGTACGATAGTTGATGGTCTCAGGCTTGAGTATCTCACCGCACGAGTTAAGCTTAATCTCCTGTGGAGAGGCTAGGCTGATTGTAATCTTGGTGAAGTTATTCCTCACCTTACTTTCTTTCTTATATGGCATAGTTCTTATGTCTAATGTAAAATGTCAAGTATAATGTCGCAGCACTCGTATGTTTAGTCGAGTGTCACGTTCAGACCTAAGCCGCGCAACTCGTGCAGCAGCACGTTGAGAGATTCTGGAATACCAGGAGTTGGCATTGGCTCACCTTTGACAATAGCCTCGTATGCTTTGCTACGACCTGTGATATCATCACTCTTGATGGTGAGGATTTCCTGGAGAACATGTGAAGCACCAAATGCCTCGATAGCCCATACCTCCATCTCACCAAAACGCTGACCACCAAACTGTGCCTTACCACCGAGAGGCTGCTGAGTGATGAGACTGTAAGGACCAATGCTACGAGCGTGCATCTTATCCTCAACCATGTGCCCCAGCTTCAGCATGTAAGCAATACCTACAGTTGCCAGCTGGTCGAACTTCTCACCTGTTGCACCATCGTACAGCTGAGTTGAGCAGTAGCGTGGCAGTCCAGCCTTGTCTGTCCACTCGCAGAGGTCATCAAGCGATGCTCCGTCGAAGATAGGAGTTGAGAACTTCACGCCAAGCTTTTTACCAGCAGCGCCCAGTACGGTCTCGAATATCTGACCGATATTCATACGTGAAGGCACACCCAGCGGGTTCAGTACGATATCTACAGGCGTACCATCAGCCAAGAACGGCATGTCTTCCTGACGTACCACCTTGGAAACAATACCCTTGTTACCGTGGCGACCGGCCATCTTGTCACCAACACCTATCTTACGTTTCTTGGCAACATAGACCTTAGCCATCTGAATAATACCAGAGGGCAGTTCATCACCAATTGTGATAGCAAACTTACGACGCTTCAACTCAGCATCAAGCAGCTTATACTTCTTAATGAAGTTAATGATAAGCTGTCCTATCAGCTTGTTCACACGCTCGTCGGCTGTCCAGTTACTGAGCTGAATGCCAGTGTAGTCGAGTCCAGCGAGTGCAGATTCAGAGAAGAGCTTGTCCTTTCCAATAACCTCTACACCCATATAGTCCTTGACGCCCTGTGACTTCAAGCCCTTTGTCAGCTCTAACAGTTTGTCAACGAGGATAGCCTTGAGGTCATCAACCTTAGAATTGAACTCCTCGTCAATCTTAGGCAAGCGTATCTTATCCTGAGCCTTCTCAGCACGTGTCTTGATAGCACGAGAGAAGAGCTTCTTATCAATAATGGTACCTGATAGCGAAGGAGAAGCCTTCAGAGATGCATCCTTCACGTCACCAGCCTTGTCGCCAAAGATGGCACGGAGCAGCTTCTCTTCTGGAGACGGGTCGCTCTCACCCTTAGGAGTAATCTTACCAATAAGGATATCTCCAGGCAGCACCTGTGCACCAACACGGATGATACCGTTCTCGTCCAAATCCTTGGTAGCGTCCTCGCTCACATTTGGTATATCGGCAGTCAGTTCCTCCACGCCACGCTTTGTCTCGCGCACTTCGAGGCTGAACTCCTCAACATGAACACTAGTCAGAATGTCTTCACGAACGACACGCTCGTTCAGCACAATAGCATCCTCATAGTTGTAACCCTTCCAAGGCATGTAAGCCACCAGAAGGTTACGTCCCAGAGCCAATTCACCGTTTTCGGTGCTGTAACCCTCGGTGAGGATGTCACCAGCCTTCACACGCTGTCCCTTCTCACAAAGAGGACGAAGGTCTATAGTCATGTTTTGGTTTGTACGGCGGAACTTAGGAATGCGATACTCCTTCAGAGCAGGCTCGAAGGATACGAATTCCTCGTCCTCAGTGCGGTCATAAAGGATGCGGATAGTGGTGGCATCAACATACTCCACAACGCCATCACCCTCAGCTGTTATCATAGTACGGCTGTCCTCGCATAGCTGTTTCTCAATACCTGTACCGACGATAGGAGCTTCAGTGCGGAGCAAAGGAACAGCCTGACGCATCATGTTGGAACCCATCAGAGCACGGTGGGCATCGTCATGCTCCAAGAAAGGAATCAGTGCAGCAGCGATAGACGCAATCTGCTGTGGAGCAACGTCCATCAAATCCACGTCTGTTGGTGGTACTACAGGATAGTCATCGTCCTGACGGCACTTAACCACCTTACGGATGAAGGTTCCATCGTCACGCAATGGAGCATTACCCTGACCAATAATCAGGTTCTCCTCTTCCTCTGCTGTCAGATACCTTACACCATTATCGGACAAATCCACCACTCCATTCTCCACTTTGCGGTAAGGAGTCTCAATGAAGCCAAGGTCGTTAATCTTAGCATATACGCACAATGAAGAGATAAGGCCAATGTTTGGTCCTTCAGGACTCTCAATCGGGCAGAGACGACCATAGTGTGTGTAGTGTACGTCGCGGACCTCGAAGCCAGCGCGCTCACGGCTCAGACCGCCAGGGCCAAGTGCAGAGAGACGACGCTTGTGCGTGACCTCAGCCAGCGGATTGGTCTGATCCATGAACTGTGACAGCGCATTGGTACCAAAGAACGAGTTGATGACACTAGATATGGTCTTGGCATTGATAAGGTCAGTTGGTGTGAACACCTCATTGTCGCGTACATTCATACGCTCACGTATAGTGCGACTCATACGTGCCAAACCGATTGCAAACTGGTTGGACAGCTGCTCGCCCACAGTACGTACACGACGATTGGAGAGGTGGTCGATATCATCCACCTGAGCCTTTGAGTTTACAAGTTCAATCAGATACTTGATAATGGCCTGTATATCCTCACGAGTTAGTACACGAATATCTGGGTCAATATCAAGATTGAGCTTACGGTTGATACGATAGCGACCTACGTCACCGAGATCGTAACGTTTCTCAGAGAAGAAGAGGTTGTTGATTACCTCACGTGCGCTAGCATCGTCAGCAGGGTCGGCATTGCGCAGCTGACGGTATATATAAAGTATAGCCTCTTGCTCTGAATTGGTACCGTCCTTTGCAAGCGTGTTGAAGATGATTGAGTAATCAAGCTGCTCATTTTCTTCTTTGTGAATAAGTATAGTAGCTACGCCTGAGTCAAGAATCATCTCAGCGACATCCTGATCCAGAACGGTCTCACGCTCTACCAGCACCTCTACGCGCTCACTGCTGGACACCTCACCGGTATCAGGATCAGCAAAGTCCTCAATCCAAGTCCTTATGACACGTGCGGCAAGCTTCTTACCCAGATGCTTCTTTAGGTTGGAGCGGTTTACCTTAATTTCTTCAGCAAGATCGAAGATGGAAAGGATATCCTTGTCGTTCTCATAGCCTATGGCGCGAAGAAGGGTTGTGACAGGCAATTTCTTCTTGCGGTCAATATAGGCATACATCACATTGTTGATATCAGTTGCAAACTCTATCCAAGAACCCTTGAAAGGAATGATACGGGCACTGAAGAGTTGTGTTCCATTAGCGTGTATGCTAGAACCGAAGAACACGCCGGGAGAACGGTGCAACTGGCTCACGACAACGCGCTCGGCACCGTTGATAACAAACGTGCCGTTTGGTGTCATGTAAGGGATTGGGCCAAGGAAGACATCCTGAATAACAGTATCGAAGTCCTCATGGTCAGGGTCTGTACAGTAGAGCTTGAGTTTAGCCTTCAAAGGAACAGCATAGGTCAAGCCACGCTCGAGGCATTCCTCAATACTGTAACGGGGCGGGTCAATGTAATAGTCGAGGAACTCCAGTACGAAGTTGTTTCGTGTGTCGGCTATTGGGAAGTTCTCTGAGAACACCTTGTACAAGCCGTCATTCTTGCGGAGTTCCGGTGGTGTATCGAGCTGAAGGAAATCATTGAACGACTTCAGCTGCACATCCAGGAAGTCAGGGTAAGGAAGCGGGTTCTTTACCGATGCGAAATTGACTCTTTTGTCGATGATATTAGCCATCAATGTGATGTTATGAATGATGAAACACTTTAGACGCAAAAAGTAGAGGACTCTCTACCAGAGAGTTCTCTACAT
This sequence comes from Bacteroidaceae bacterium, assembly GCA_017620295.1. Lineage (GTDB taxonomy): Bacteria > Bacteroidota > Bacteroidia > Bacteroidales > Bacteroidaceae > Physcousia. Next base: position 58,684 of record JAFZQR010000036.1, on the reverse strand, counting down.
GTTGTTGTGTTAGTTGTAGCCTGTGTGTGTGATATCTCGCATCCACAAGCATGGAACCAAGCTTACTTCAGCTCAATCTCAGCACCAGCCTCCTCGAGGGTCTTCTTCAGAGCCTCAGCGTCAGCCTTAGGCATGCCCTCCTTCAAAGTGCTAGGTGCACCGTCAACGAGCTCCTTAGCCTCCTTCAGACCGAGACCGCAAGCCTCCTTAACGGCCTTAACGACCTGCAGCTTAGCAGCGCCAGCGCTCTTGAGGACTACGTCAAAGTCTGTCTTCTCCTCCTCAACAGGAGCAGCAGCAGCGGCTGGGCCAGCTACAGCGACAGCTGCAGCAGCGGGTTCAATTCCATACTCATCCTTCAGGATGGTTGCCAACTCGTTAACTTCTTTCACTGTCAAGTTTACCAACTCTTCAGCAATTGCTTTCAAATCTGCCATGATAGTATTTGTTGTTTTGTTTGATTAATGAAAAGGTTGTTTTGGCATGTGCTCATGCCAGGCAATGTGGTTAGGCTTCCTTCTCGCCGAGAGTCTTAAGCACACCGTGGATGGTGTTTGCGCCAGACTGCAATGCAGAAACGACGTTCTTTGCAGGCGACTGCAGCAGAGCCACGATGTCTGCGATAACCTCGTTCTTGCTCTTGATGGAGCAGAGAGCATCCAGCTGGTTGGCTCCAACATAGAAGCCTTCCTCAGCATAGGCTGCCTTCAGGGCGGGTGTAGTAACATCCTTCGGGTTCTTGGAAATCACCTCCTTCAGCATCTTAGCAGGAGCATTAGCAACCTGTGTGAAGATGACAGCGGTGGTACCCTTTAGGACGCCATAGAGTGGAGAGTAGTCAATCCCGGAGTTTTCAAAAGCTTTCTGGAGAAGAGTGTTCTTGACAACCACCATCTTCACCTCATTCTTGAAGCAGACACGACGCAGTGCAGCTGTGCGCACGCTGTCCATGCCTTCGACATCAATGAGGTAGAAGTGAGGGAACTCCTTCAGCTTCTGTCCGAGCTGCTCAATGATTATAGCTTTATCTTCCTTTCTCATGATAGTAAGCGTTTAATACGTTAGACCTCATCAACGGCCTTAGGGTCAACCTTGACACCACGGCTCATTGTGCTTGAAAGATAAATGCTCTTTACATAGGTGCCTTTAGCGGACGAGGGCTTCAGCTTGATGATTGTGTTGATGAACTCGCGTGCGTTCTCGGCAATCTTGTCGGCAGAGAATGATACCTTACCGATTGAAGCGTGCATGATACCGGTCTTATCAACCTTGAAGTCGATCTTACCTTGCTTCACTTCCTTCACAGCCTTAGCAACGTCCATTGTAACTGTACCGCTCTTTGGGTTAGGCATGAGTCCGCGGGGACCGAGGATACGACCCAGCGCACCAATCTTACCCATGATGGAAGGCATTGTGATGATGACATCCACGTCTGTCCAACCACCCTTGATTTTCTCGATGTACTCATCAAGACCAACATAGTCGGCACCTGCCTCCTTGGCAGCAGCCTCCTGTTCAGGTGTGCAGAGACAGAGAACTCGTGTTACCTTACCAGTACCGTTTGGCAATGACACCACGCCGCGAATCATCTGATTTGCCTTGCGGGGGTCAACGCCCAGACGCATATCGATATCCACAGATGCATCGAACTTGGTTGTTGTGATTTCCTTCACCAGTTCGGCTGCTTCCTTAAGAGTATAGGACTTCCCTGCTTCAATCTTATCGGCTACCAACTTTTGGTTCTTTGTTAGCTTTTTCATTGTACAATTGAAGTTTAATGGTTATGCGGGAAAGTCTCCCTTAACAGTGATACCCATGCTACGAGCCGTACCTGCAACCAATTTCATTGCAGCTTCTACTGTGAAGCAGTTCAGGTCAGGCATCTTGTCTGTAGCGATAGCGCGAACATCATCCCAAGTGACGCTAGCCACTTTCTTACGGTTAGGTTCTGCACTACCTTTCTTGGTCTTGGCAACCTCCATGAGCTGCACGGCCACAGGAGGAGTCTTCACAACAAAGTCGTAGGACTTATCGGTGTAGTATGTGATAACTACAGGGAGTACCTTACCGGCCTTGTCTTGAGTTCTGGCGTTGAACGCCTTGCAGAAATCCATGATGTTGATACCCTTGGAACCCAAGGCAGGACCAACTGGTGGGGATGGATTTGCAGCGCCTCCCTTAATCTGTAATTTGATTAATCCAGCAACTTCTTTAGCCATTGTTATTATTTATTAAATGTAAATGTGAGAGGGAGAGATGTGTAACAGTCATCTACTCCTTCACTACCTGCATAAAACTGAGTTCGAGCGGTGTCTTACGCCCGAAGATCTTGACAGACACTTTCAGTTTCTTCTTTTCCTGGTTCACTTCCTCAATGATAGCCTCAAAGCCGGAGAACGGTCCATCAGCAACCTTCACGGCATCTCCAACCTCGTAAGGTATTGGAGTGTCTTCGGGTACATCAGCCATTTCATCGACAACACCGAGCAGACGCTTCATCTCGTTCTCACGGATTGGCATCGGCTTGGAGCTGGCCTTAGTCTCACCCAAGAAGCCAAGCACATTGGGAGTGTTGCGCAGCATAGCCTGCACTTCACCCACAAGGTTGGCCTCCACAAGCACATAGCCAGGCAAGTGACAGCGTTCCTTAACCACTCGTTTACCGTTACGAACGGAATAAACTTTCTCCGTGGGAATAAGAACCTGTCCTACGTTGGTGCCATAGTCACCTTGAGCGACCTGAGCATCAACATACTCTTTCACTTTGCCTTCTTTTCCACTGATGGCACGCATCACGTACCATCTCATTTCATTGTCAGCCATAGTTGTGGTGTGGTTCGACAATTAATTGACGGATGGATAAATCCAACCCATCGCATGTCCGAAAGCGAAATCCATAACGAAAACTACCAGAGCGATAATAAGGGAAGCAGTTAAAACAACTACCGCGCTGTTGATAAGTTCTGAACGTGTAGGCCAAGTGGTCTTATGCGCTAGTTCGTTATATGATTCCTTGCAATAATTAATGAATTTCTTGAACATAGAATCCTTGATTTTGCACGGGAAGAGAGGCTCGAACTCCCGACACCTGGTTTTGGAGACCAGTGCTCTACCAACTGAGCTATTCCCGTAGGTAAGCCCCCGCCCTAAAACGGGGGCTTAAACTATTTGCTAGATCACCTAGGCGTTCCTAGGTCTTTCCAGACTTTGACTGATTAATCGTCGAGGATTGCTGTGATCTGGCCAGAACCTACTGTGCGACCACCCTCACGGATAGCGAAGCGCAGACCCTCGTTCAGAGCTACAGCGTAGATGAGTTCAACATCAATCTCAACGTTATCGCCAGGCATTACCATCTCTGTGCCTTCTGGGAGGTGAATCTCACCTGTGCAGTCCATTGTGCGGAGATAGAACTGAGGACGATACTTGTTTCCGAATGGAGTGTGACGGCCACCCTCTTCCTTCTTCAGAACGTAGATAGAAGCACGGAACTTCTTGTGAGGTTTGATAACGCCCGGGTGTGTGATAACCATACCGCGCTTAACCTCGTTCTTGTCGATACCACGGAGGAGCAGACCTACGTTGTCACCAGCTTCACCCTCATCGAGGATCTTGCGGAACATCTCCACACCAGTGATAACTGACTTCTTGTCCTCACCGAGACCCAGGATCTGAACCTCGTCGCCAACCTTAACGACACCAGTCTCGATACGGCCAGTAGCAACAGTACCACGACCAGTGATTGAGAACACGTCCTCAACAGGCATCAAGAATGGCTTATCGATAGCGCGAACAGGCTCCTGAATCCATGTGTCGCAAGCGTCCATGAGCTCCATTACCTTGTCCTCCCACTCCTTAACGCCATTGAGTGCGCCAAGAGCAGAACCGCGGATGATAGGAGTCTCAGCCTCGAACTGGTATGCAGCGAGAAGCTCCTGCATCTCCATTTCAACGAGCTCAAGCATTTCCTCATCATCAACCATGTCGCACTTGTTGAGGAACACAACGAGGCGAGGCACGTTCACCTGACGAGCGAGCAGGATGTGCTCACGAGTCTGAGGCATAGGACCATCAGTAGCAGCAACTACGATGATAGCGCCGTCCATCTGAGCAGCACCAGTTACCATGTTCTTCACATAGTCAGCGTGACCCGGACAGTCAACGTGTGCGTAGTGACGCTTTGCAGTCTCGTACTCAACGTGTGCAGTGTTGATAGTGATACCGCGCTCCTTCTCCTCAGGTGCGTTATCGATCTGGTCGAAGCTCTTCACTTCAGAGAGACCCTGCTTAGCGAGCACAGTTGTGATAGCAGCAGTCAGAGTTGTCTTACCGTGGTCAACGTGGCCAATTGTACCGATGTTAACGTGCGGTTTGGTTCTTTCAAATTTTTCTTTAGCCATAGCTGTTTTGCTTTATTGTTATAAGTTTGTATAAAGTGCGATGTACGCAAAAGAGAGCTGTTGACGAGGATTGAACTCGTGACCTCTTCCTTACCAAGGAAGTGCTCTACCACTGAGCTACAACAGCATACCTCTTTATTGATATGTTCGCGTTCCGAACAGAGCGGAAGACGGGGCTCAAACCCGCGACCCCCAGCTTGGAAGGCTAGTGCTCTATCGACTGAGCTACTTCCGCATTATCCCTTGCCTTTGCAGCCCTTTTGGGGCTTGGGTTGTCTCGAAACGGCTGCAAAGGTAGGTATTAATATCCGATTGCAAAAACTTTTCGGCAGAAAATTTAGCGACCGGCGTGTTTTTCCTTATTTTTCTGCACTTGCTTCAGCAGTGCTTCCATGCAATTATCGATAGCCTCTTCAAATGTGTCGCAAACCTTCTCTGCGAAGAGGTCGTTCTTTCCGACCACTCTTATTGAAGCCTCCTTATTGAGGGCAGTCTCTGGCTTGACGACTTTTAGTGACACCTCTACCTTTCTTATTTCATCACTGAATTTTTCGAGCTTGCCTACTTTCTTGTGAACGAAGTCCTGAAGTTGTTCTGTAGGCTCAAAGCGAATGGCTTGAATCAAAATTTCCATAAAAACCTCCTTTGTTTAGGTTAATAATTGGTTATGTGTGCGGATGTGCGTTTTGATACACTTTCTTTAACTCTTCGAATGTGGTGTGGGTGTAGATTTCGGTGGTGGATAGCCGCGAGTGTCCGAGCAGTTCCTTCACAGATTGCAGGTTGGCATCGTGATTAAGCATGGCTGTGGCAAATGAGTGTCTCAGCACATGAGGGCTTTTTTTGCTTTGGGTGGTGACCAGCGATAGCTGTTGCCTCACCCTATTCTGAAGTGTCCTTGCATTCACGCGCCTACCCTTACTGTTTAGGAAAAAGGCTTCAGCATCACAAATGGCCACAAGGCGGTCTCGCTGCTCCTTATATATATTAATAAGGTATAGGAGTTTCTCGCCAAAAGGCACTATTCGCTGCTTATCTCCCTTTCCCGTCACCTTGATAGACCGGGCTGTCACATTAACGTCTTCGATGTTCAGGCCAATAAGCTCCGACAGGCGTATGCCAGTTTGATAGAACATCTCGATAATGAGCCTGTCCCTGCATCCTTCAAAGTTGTCGGGAAACGCCAGCTTGTTATCAAGCAGTGCATCCATGTCCTGTTCTCTAACGAATGAAGGCAATGGGCGTTCTTTTTTCGGGGAGACGATATTGTGAACAGGATCTTTGCCCACCATGCCTCGGCTCAACATAAAACGATAGCACGAGCGCAATGCCGACAAGCGCCTGTTGACAGATGTACTTTTCTGTCCGCGCTCCATCATATCGACCATCCATTCCCTGACGACGTCAGAGTCCACGGTATCCCATGTGAGTGTCTGTTCTAAGCCTTTATAGAACGCCTCAAACGCTTTCAAGTCGTCCCGATACGCCTCAACAGTCTTTTCTGAGAGGCCGCGCTCATAGCGCATATAATCGAGGAAAGGCTTAATTGACATTGATTACCTCACTATTCTGAGGCGAAAGTACGCATTTCCGCTGATTCAGCCAAGAGTATTCAGCAAAAAGTTATTACTCTTCGTTGCGGCGGAGCTGCTGTACATAGATAGCTTTCTCCTTTGCCAGTCTCTTTACCACAGAAGGCTTGTCGAACTGTTGACGACGACGGAGTTCTTTCACCACGCCGGTCTTCTCGAACTTACGCTTGAATTTCTTGAGAGCTCTCTCGATGTTCTCACCTTCTTTAACAGGTACTACGATCATGTTTTTTGAATTGATTGATAATTGGTTAATAGAATGTTTTAATCGCACTTCATGGCAAAATGCCACAAAGTGGGTGCAAAATTAGTTGTTTCTTTCGTGGTGGGCAAGATTTTGAATGAGAAAGTGTCTATCCAGCAGACATTTCGTCGTTTTTCACCCTATTGTGCACAAATTATCGGACATCACTGCCCCGCAACGCCTGCTGCAGCGGCAGCACGCTGAGCTCTTTCTGCAGCAGCCTGAGCCCTGCGCTGAGCCTTGTCGGCATTGCGCCGCATCTTCAAATGGCGGGCCTCAGACTTAACAGTTCTTTGAGCAGCCCTAAATTGTTTGCGAGCTTCTTTCAGCTGAGATTTCTGCGCCTTCATCTGCTTGCGCACATCACCCATCTGCTTCCTGAAATCCTTGTACTGTTTTCTCAGCTCATCGTATTGATCCTGAGCATCGCGCTGAACGCGCTCAAGGGCGGCAGCCTGCTCCCTGGCAGCTTCAACCCTTGCCTCGCCTTCTGAAACAAGAGACTGAGCAGCAGCCTCAGACAAGCACATAGACATTATTGCAACAGTTGCAACCAATAGTTTTCGCATAGTCGTTAATGTTTTATGTTTTGAACACAGATGCAAAGATATGAATTATTTTTGTAGCACGTAAGCAAAAAACACACGCACTGTCACTCTTTCACATCTTTTAGCAGCATTCAACACATCCGCCATAGTAAAGCCTCCGGGATAAACTACAAAAGAGGCTTGCATATTTCATTACAGCATCGTATCTTTGCATCACAGAAACCAATTAAAACAACACACAATAGTCAACAATTTTCACATGAAACTGAATATTATACAACTTCACCACCCAGATCCATCTAAAAAACCTCACCCCCGAACCCTCTCCGAATGGAGAGGGGCGTATATACCCATGTCACCTGTAATCCTAGAATGGAATAACACATAACGGCATCTCACAGATACTATATTACGACTCCAATTTAAGGCCTCATGTTGCTGGAACATGAGGCTTTTTTGTATGCACTACGCGCAACAATCCGCCGATGCAGATACTCTTTCCTGCTGACATCCCAATCATTATCTGCTGACGTTTCAACCATTATCTGCCGACGTTTCAATCAATGCCTGCCGACGTTTCAATCAACGCCTGCTGACGTTTCGATACTTTCGTGCCGTCGAATCAACCACATCGTGCCGCCGTTATGTATATACGCCCCTCTCCACCCGGAGAGGGGACGGGGGTGAGAGTTGTCTTGAATTTTCACTTCCCATTGCATATTATTCTGTGCATATCTCATGACGAATTCAGCAGCAGTACCAAACGAAAGTTGGCTGTCGTTTGGGGTTATAAGCGAATAATTGTTTATCTTTGCACGAAAATCATTGCCTTAACAGTCAAGTATGAACGACAGCGTAGCGATGCAAGAAGGCATCACCCACCACCTCAACAGCATGTACCAGGACTGGTTCCTGGATTATGCCTCCTACGTCATTCTGGAACGAGCCGTGCCGCACATAGGTGACGGTTTCAAGCCTGTGCAGCGTCGTATCCTGCACTCAATGAAGCGAATGGATGACGGCAGGTACAACAAAGTGGCCAACATCGTGGGTCACACCATGCAGTTCCACCCCCACGGCGATGCCAGCATCAAGGATGCACTGGTACAGCTGGGACAGAAGGAACTGCTCATAGACTGTCAGGGAAACTGGGGTAACATACTGACTGGTGATGATGCAGCTGCCGGACGTTACATTGAAGCACGACTGTCGAAATTTGCTCTTGATGTGGTCTTCAACCCGAAAACCACTGAGTGGAAGCTCTCATACGATGGACGCAACAAGGAACCCATCACCCTGCCTGTTAAGTTTCCGCTATTGCTGGCGCAGGGAGCCGAGGGTATTGCCGTAGGTCTGTCATCAAAGATATTGCCCCACAATCTCAACGAGCTTTGCGACGCTGCTATTAGCTACCTGCACGATGAGCCGTTCCAGCTCTATCCCGACTTCCCCACGGGCGGAAGCATAGATGTGTCGAAATACAACGACGGACAACGTGGCGGTTCCGTGCGAGTAAGAGCCAAGATTGAGAAGCGAGACGCCAAGACACTGGCCATCACCGAGCTGCCATTCGGCAAGACCACAGGTTCACCACAGAAGCCGTCACAGTTCATCGACTCCATACTGAAAGCCGCCGAGCGAGGAAAGATAAAAGTGCGCAAGGTGGAGGACATGACTGCTGCAGGAGTGGAGATACTCATTCACTTGATGCCAGGAGCAAGCAGCGACAAGACCATAGACGCGCTCTACGCCTGCACCGACTGCGAGGTGAGCATCTCTCCCAACTGCTGCGTCATCGACGGACAGAAGCCTTGTTTCCTCACAGTGACCGAAGTTCTGCAACGCTCTGTCGATAACACCAAGGAGTTGCTGCGCAAGGAACTGCTCATACGTCGAGGTGAGTTGATGGAGGCTCTTCACTTTGCATCTTTGGAACGCATTTTCATTGAAGAGCGCATCTATAAAGGCAAGCCATTCGAGAACGCCGACAGCACAGACGAGTTGTGCAACTACATCGATGAGAGACTGACACCTTTCTACCCACAGATGGTGCGTGAGGTGACAAAAGATGACATCCTGCGTCTGCTTGAAATCAAGATGCAGCGCATAGCCCGTTTCAGCAAGGACAAGGCCGACGAGGCAATAGCAAGAATGAAGGACGAGGTGGCTCAGATTGACCGTGACCTGGCCAACATGATTGAGGTAACAGCCAACTGGTTCAGCTTCATCAAGGAACGCTACGGCAAAGACCATCCGCGTCTGACCGAAATACGCAGTTTCGACAGCATCGAAGCCTCAAAGGTTGTAGAGGCAAATCAGAAACTATACATCAACCGCGAGGAAGGCTTCATAGGCACAAGCCTGAAAAAAGACGAGTTCGTATGCAACTGCTCCGACATTGACGACGTTATAATCTTCTACAAGGACGGCACCTACAAGGTGGTACGCATCGGCGAGAAGGTGTTTGTTGGCGAGACAGAACGCAGCAAAGCAGAAAAGCGCAAGTGTGAGATTATCCACATTGCCATCTTCAAGAAAGGCGACAACCGCACCATCTACAACACCGTTTATCGTGACGGAAAAGCGGGTGCATACTATATCAAACGCTTCAACGTCACCAGCATTACCCGCGAACGAGAATACGATCTCACACAGGGCAAGCCCGCAAGCCGCGTTGTCTATTTCACATCCAACCCCAATGGAGAGGCCGAGACAATTAAGATTACACTCAAGCCTAATCCAAAGCTCAAGCGGCTACAGTTCGACAAGGACTTCAGTCAAGTCATCATCAAAGGACGTGCATCAATGGGCAACCTGCTGACCAAGCTCGACATTTTCCGCATCAACCTCAAGAGCCACGGAAGCTCCACTTTGGGTGGACGCAAGGTGTGGTACGACCACGATGTGATGCGCCTCAACTACGACGAACACGGGCAGTATCTTGGTGAATTCCACAGCGATGACCATGTGCTGGTAATTCTGGACAACGGTGAGTTCTACCTTACCAGTTTCGACCTCAACAACCACTACGAGCCAAACATACTTCGAATAGAGAAGTACGATAGCAACAAGGTCTGGACAGCCGTTCTGCACGATGCCGACCAAGGCTTCCCCTACATCAAACGTTTCGCACTGGAAGCCACCACACGCCGCCAGAACCTCATGGGCGAGAATGCAGAGAGCCGCCTCATACTGCTCACCGACACCGCCTATCCGCGACTACTCGTACACTACGCCGCTCCAGATGATTTCCGTGACCCGCTGGAAATTGACGCAGAGCAGTTCATCGGACAGAAGAGCGTCAAGGCAAGAGGCAAGCGCATCACCACCCTCGGCATAGAAAGCGTTGAGGAGCTGGAGCCGCTACGACAGCCAGAAGAGGAAGATATGACGCCATCGCCAGACACTGTCGATAGTGTCGATGACGAAACGGTAGATGCAGATAGCCCCGAGGCTCAAGAAGAGGATGACGGGCGAGAGTTGTCAACGACACAGCTGACCGATGAAATCACAGGACAGCTTAACCTGTTCGCAGAGGAATGAAGCTTATCACAACACTCATAACACTGTGTTTGCTAACAGCCGTTTTGCCATTAGGAACATCGGCTCAAGATGCTATCAACCGAAACAGCACCCACGTTACGCAGCTTGGCATAGGTGGGGTGAACCAGCTGGACACCTATCTTTCCCCACTGGAATACGATGGATGGCAAGCCCACTATATGCACCAGACGCTCCGTCCCACCCATTGGTTCCAGAACCGCCTCAGCTTTCAGCAGATGACTCACTGCGAGATTTCAATCACCCACAACCAGCCCAAAAAGAGCAACTATATGGGAGGCTCTGTGAGCTACGATGCAGCATGGCACTACAGCTGGAAGCCACTCCCGACCCTGCGACTGATGGCGGGGCCACAGGCAGGAGGAAACGTGGGTTTTCTCTACAACACCCGCAACGGCAACAACCCCGCACAAGCTCTCGCCAATGTACATCTGGCCGCTTCTGTGGCTGCAATATTTCATTTCCAGCTCTGGCATCAGACCTTCACACTCAGCGACCAAGCCGACATACCAATCATCGGCGCGATGTTCACCCCAAACTACGGACAGAGCTATTATGAGATATTCTCAGAAGGCAACACCGACCACAACGTGTGTGTCACTTCTCCATTCAACGCCCCCACCCTACGTAACCAGTTCTCACTGGACTTCCCACTACTAGGCTACACCGTCCGTGCTACCTATCTCATGGACATCCGTCAAAGCCATGTAAATGAGATAAAGCATCACAGCTACTCACATGCCTTCCTACTCGGATGGGTCAAGCACTTCACCTACAAGAAACGGACACAGGCATTGGAGGATGGGTTTATTTTGTAAGCCCCACCCCTGACCCCTCTCTCAGGAGAGGGGAGTATATACCTTAGATAATTGACATTATGCAATCAGAGTATATAACAAAAAGTCCTTATACCTATTTATATAGGCTTGTAGCATTGATAAGAGCATCTATTGCACCTATCACCAACCTACATAAAGTATATACTCCCCTCTCCATTCGGAGAGGGGTCGGGGGTGAGGCTGTTCTTCTATTATTCCTCCTCACATCCTGCGTCAACGAAGAGCAACTGCCCGACACCCCAAAAGGCAACCTGGATGCCTTATGGACCATTATTGATGAACACTACTGCTTTCTCGACTATAAAGAGCAGTCTCTGGCTATCGACTGGGATGAGATATACACTCGCTATCTGGCTCGCCTGACGACCAATATGGGCAACGCACAGCTGTTTGAGGTGCTGACAGAGATGCTAGGCGAACTACAGGACGGACATGTAAATCTCTATGCCTCGCACGACATAGGAAGGTATTGGTCATGGTACGAAGACTACCCTCTCAACTTCGACCAAGAAATACAAGATGCTTATTTAGGCAAGGACTATAAGATTGCATCATCGCTGAAGTACCGCATCCTCCCCGACAACATCGGATATATAGTATGTTCCAGCTTTGAGTCCAACCTTGGGAACGGCAACCTTGACGAGGTGATGGGAGCACTACGTCTATGCAACGGACTAATCATCGATGTGCGCAACAACACTGGTGGCGCACTAACCAACGCCGAAAGGCTGGCTCAACGATTCACCAATGAGCGACGACTAGTTGGATATATGTGCCATAAGACAGGCCCTGGACACAACGATTTTTCATCACCCGACCCACAGTACCTCGAACCCAGCACGGGCATACGCTGGCAGAAGCAAGCCGTGGTGCTGACGAACCGCAAGTGCTACAGTGCCACCAACACCTTTGTCCGTGATGTCCGTGAATGTCCACTCGTCACCATCATGGGCGACCAAACAGGAGGAGGCAGTGGCATGCCATTCTCTTCAGAGCTGCCAAATGGCTGGTCTGTTCGTTTCTCTGCCTGCCCCATGTTCGATGCACGGATGCAGCAGATAGAGTTCGGCATACAGCCCGACACCGTTGTGACACTCTCCCCAACCGACCAGACTCGCGGCATAGACACAATGATAGAAGCAGCGAGGCAATGGTTAAAGCTAAAATACTGTCCGTAACGCAAGTTTTCCCTTTTTTGGCATCATTTGTTTCATCAAAAAGACGTACCTTTGCGCCGTCAAACCATCCAATATCATATATGGACGATTATCACCAACGTAACACAACAACATTTTTCACCTGCGTACTGCGGCGCAGACGTTTGGACTGATAACCTTCTTTTAAGAGGTTCGCACAGCATCACTTGACAGCGCAACGTCCAAACCAGCCCGCAAGGAGCGTTTAGCGCAAAAGGACTCTTTTTCTGTATGCGAACTTTCTGGAACACAAACAAAGGGCTGCACACACTCGACACATGGCAGCCCAACAGCTGGGTACAGGTCACCTGCCCCACACGCGACGATGCCGAGTTCCTTCAACAGGAGCTGCACATACCAGACTACTTTCTCGATGACATTGCCGATACCGAGGAACGTGCCCGCTACGACTATGATGACGGCTGGATACTCATCATCCTGCGCATACCATACGTCAAGGAGGTGAAGTCTCGCACACCATTCACGACAATACCATTAGGTATCATCCTGAAAGGTGACGTATGCATCACGGTATGCAACTTCGAGACGAACCTGATGATTGACTTCGTCACCTACCAGCAGCGGCGCGGTGTAGGCTTCACCGATTCCGTAGATATGGTGTTCAGGCTGTTCCTAAGCACTGCCGTATGGTATCTGAAGCGACTCAAGCAAATCAACGCCCTGATTGAAGCAGCCAAGCTACACTTAGACAGGAAGGTGGACAACGTTGACCTCATCAGCCTGTCCCGACTACAGGACAGCCTCACATATTTTGCAACCTCAATACGTGGCAACGAAACGCTACTATCTAAACTGAAGTTCAAGCTGCCCGTTGATGAGCTTGACGCTGACTTGATTGAGGACGTAAGCATTGAGATGAACCAGGCACGTGAGACCACTGGTATCTACTCCAACATTCTGGAGTCAACAATGGACACCTACGCCAACATCATCAACAACAACGTGGCACGGGTCATGCAGACTCTGACACTCGTTTCCATGTTCCTCATGGTGCCAACCCTCGTGGCAAGCTTCTTCGGCATGAACCTTGTCAACGGTCTGGAGACTAACGTTGTAGGTTTCCCTTTTGCCATCCTGATTTCTATACTGCTTACCGTCGCATTCTGGTGGTACGCAAGGCATAAATCATGGATATAGAGCAAAAAAACATCTAAACATTAGGCTATAACAATTAAATCGCCTTATTTTGCACTGTTTTAGGCAAAAAGCCTAAGCATATATATGTGCTACTAATACTATTAAGCAATGACTGAAACCAACGAGCTGCAGCCTGCTCCCGAAGTGGAGGCAACCGCAGCAGAACTACAGGAAATGCCGGTGCCAACAGCAGAGACACCGACAGCAGAGACAACAACAGAGGCTTCCATTGAGGAGGAAGCACCAACCGTCGAGGAGACACCTGCGATTGAAGACACACCAGCTCTGGAAGATGATGCTCCAGTAGCTGACGAAGCTACCCCACTTTATGAGACGAAGGCTCAGGTGGTGGAACGTCTGAGAGCCATTGAGGCAACAGAGACTGGCGGTGACAAAGGTGAACTTGACCTACTCAAGCAGGTCTTCTATAAGCTACATCGCGCCGACCAGCTTGCCAGCCGCACGGCCTTCATCGAAGCAGGAGGCAAGCCAGAGGACTGGAAAGCAGGAGTTGACCCTGAAGAAGAGAACTTCAAGGCCGCACTAGCTTCAATCCGAGCCCGTCGCGCTGCACTGGCCGAGGAAGCTGAACGCAAGAAAGCAGAGAATTTCGAACGCAAGCAAGCCATCATAGACCGCATCAAGGAGATGGCAACAAGCCCTGAAGAGGCCAACGCACATTTCGATGAATTCAAACGCCTCCAGGCAGAGTGGCGCGAGATTGGAGCCGTGCCTCCAGAGAGAGCCACTGAGACATGGAAGAACTACCAGCTCTACGTAGAGAAATTCTATGACCTGCTGAAGCTCAACAGCGAGGCTCGCGAATACGATTTCAAGAAGAACCTTGAAGCCAAAGAGCAACTGATAGCACAAGCCGAGGCTTTGGCTGAGGAGACGGACATCGTTGCTGCATTCAATAAGCTACAACATCTGCACGCTGAATACAAGGAAGTAGGTCCAGTGGCAAAAGACCTTCGCGACCAGATATGGGAACGCTTCAAGGCAGCCTCCACCATCATCAACAAGCGTCACCAGGAACATTTCGAGGCAATCAAGGCCAATGAAGAAGAGAACCTCCAGAAGAAGGAGGTCCTGTGCGAGCGCGTGGAGGCTATTAAATATGACAACATCACATCCTTCCAACAGTGGGATGAACTGACCAAACAAGTATTGGAGGCTCAAGCCGAGTGGAAGACCATAGGCTTTGCGAACCATAAGCAGAACGCTATCATCTTCGACCGCTTCCGTGCAGCTTGCGACCGCTTCTTCACTGCCAAAGCGGACTATTATCGCTCTGTGAAAGACGAGCAGAACGCCAATCTGGAAGCTAAGCGCAAACTGGTTGAAGAAGCCGAGGCTCTTCAGGGAAGCACCGAGTGGCGCAAGACCTCAGATCGTCTGATTGAACTGCAGAAGACCTGGAAGACCATTGGAGCTGTTCCTCGCAAGTACAGCGAACAGCTCTGGAAGCGTTTCACAACAGCTTGCGATACATTCTTTGAGGCCAAGAACGCGCAGCACAGCGAACAGCGCACCGCTGAACGTGAGAACCTCGCTGCCAAGCAAGGTATAATAGAGCAACTGAAGGCTTTAGCCGAGGACAAGGCAAACGCTACGATGGAGCAGGTCAAGGAACTGCAAGCCAAATGGAACGAGATTGGCCATGTGCCATTCCGCGACAAAGACCGTCTGTATGCCGAATACCGCGCTGCTGCCGATGAGCTGTATAAGCACTTCGGTGCCACCCAGACACGCCGTCGCATTGAGAACTTCCAAAAGAATCTCAAGCAGGCCGTTGCCAAGGGAGAGAGTACACTGGGCCGCGAGCGCGAGCGTCTGCAAAGAGTGTTTGAGACACGCAAGGCCGAGATACAAACCTACGAGAACAACCTGAACTTCCTCAACGCCAAGTCCAAGAGCGGCAACAGCCTCGTGGCTGAAATGAACCGTAAACTGGAAAAGGCACGTGAAGAACTTGCTGTACTAAGCGAGAAGATTAAGACTATCACTACCGAGATGCGAGCCAATGCGGCACAGCCTGCTCAGGAGAAGTCTGAAGAATAAGATGATTGTTTGCATAGCAGAAAAGCCCTCCGTAGCCCGCGATATAGCCAATGTTCTTGGTGCCACTCGCGACTGCGGAGGGTTTATTGAGGGCAACGGCTACCAGGTGACGTGGACATTCGGACACCTATGTGAGCTTAAAGAGCCACATGAGTACAGTCCGCTATGGCGCACATGGAGCCTAGCCCATCTACCAATGATACCATCCCGTTTCGGCATCAAGCTCAAAGCCGACAACGGGGTTGAACGGCAGTTTGCAGTCATAGAGAAACTGATGCAAGCCGCCGACAGCATTGTGAACTGTGGTGATGCCGGACAAGAGGGAGAGCTTATACAAAGGTGGGTCATGCAGAAAGCTGGAGCCAAATGCCCCGTTCAGCGCCTGTGGATTAGCTCACTCACCGAAGATGCCATACGCGAAGGTTTCCGCAAGCTGAAAGACCAAAGCGAGTACCAGAGCCTATATGAAGCTGGACTGTGTCGTGCGATAGGAGACTGGATGCTTGGTATGAACGCCACCCGCCTCTACACCATCAAATATGGACAGAGCCGTAATAGCCAAGGGCAGAACAGGAAAGACCGGCAGGTGCTGTCCATAGGGCGTGTGCAGACTCCCACACTGGCACTCATCGTGAAGCGTCAACAGGAAATAGACAACTTCAAGCCTGAGACCTACTGGGTACTCTCAACCATCTATCGCGACACCTTGTTCACAGCCGTGATGGAAGAGGGCGAGCGAGGGTTCCGCACTCAGGAAGAAGGCAGGAAAGCACTGGATGCCATACGCGAACTGCCCTTCACCATAACCGACGTACAGAAGAAAGCAGGCAGAGAGGGTGCGCCACGCCTGTTCGACCTGACATCCCTACAGGTGGAATGCAACAAACGCTATGGCTACTCAGCCGACCAGACCCTGCAGCTTATACAGAGTCTATACGAAAAGAAGGTGACCACCTACCCACGTGTTGACACCACTTACCTGCCAAACGATGTATATCCCCAATGTCCACAGATTCTGGCCAACATGACACCATACGCACGGTTCATACAGCCATTGGCAGAAGGCGGGAAGACTCTGGAAAAGAACAAAAAGGTATTTGATGACAGCAAGGTGACAGACCACCATGCCATCATTCCGACATCAGTTCCTGTCACCACTGTGTTCCTCACCGACATGGAAAAACGGGTCTATGACCTTGTTGCCCGCCGCTTCATCGGTGTGTTCTATCCCGACTGCCGCTTTGAGCAGACAACTGTCACTGGCGTAGCAGACGCCACAACCTTCAAAGCCACAGGCAAACGCATCATTGACCCTACATGGCATGTGCTTTGGGAGAAAAAGAAGAAGGACACAGCCGACCAGCAGGATAAATCTGAGTCTGGAGAGCAGCTTGACCAGTCAGAGGAAAAGACACTGCCTGCCTTCAAGAAAGGCGAGAGTGGTCCCCATGAGCCAACACTGACCGAGCGTCAGACCACACCTCCCAAGCCCTATACTGAAGCGACACTGCTTCGCGCAATGGAAACAGCAGGCAAGATGGTCGATGACGAAGAACTACGTGATGCTCTGAAGGAGAACGGTATAGGTCGTCCATCTACACGTGCCGCCATCATTGAAACCTTGTTCAAACGGCAGTATATTCGCCGTAACCGCAAGAGCCTCGCTCCTACCCCAACTGGCATCCAGCTTATCAGTCTCATACATGAGGAACTGCTGAAGAGCGCAGAGCTTACAGGAATATGGGAGCGCAAACTGCGCATGATAGAACGCCACGAATACGATGCCCAGACCTTTATGTCCGAGCTAAAGCAGATGGTGTCCGACCTTGTGTTGTCCGTGATGCGCGACAACAGTGCGTCTCACATCGAAGCCTCCTCGTAGAAAAGCAATGCATTCTGCACAGCCTTACGCAGAGGCAGCCAATCAGTATCAATAGTAGCCCTGACTTGGTCAACAAACTCGTTGGCCGCGTCGGGGCTTAACTGTGAACCGCGACGCAGGAGGTTCCCGATAATGAGGAAGCCGCACAGCTGGTGAACTGGTTGGTCAGAAGCCATCCAGCGGAAGGCATAATCGGAGGCGTATGGAGTATGCGACAACAGATGGAACACCAATTGCTGCACCACTTCCACATCCTCCTTACGCAATTCCTCCACCCACAAGTCAGCCAGCTCTGGATAGAACGTATCCTTGGGATGCAGCATTGTGGCCAGTATTCGGCATTCACGGACATTCTCCTGCCATAGCCTCAAAGCCAGAGTGTGGTCGGGCTGATACGCAGCTGCAATTTCTTGCAGACGAGGAAGCTCCACTCCGAATGCCAGCTTATAAGGCATACCACATTCACGTATTCGCTTGGAGGCGACGCCATTCATAGCCGCCCTCAGGTCGGCCTTGATGTTGCGTATTATTTCATCAATACAGTTCATTATTCATTCACGACAGGCAGTGTTCTGTAGTCTCTGCTATAACGCAGCATCTGGTCAGCGTAGGTCTCACCGTAAGTGACCTTGATGTCTGTGATTTCTCCTGCAGAATCGCGCTCCACAACATAAACTGGATTAATGAAGCCTTTGTAAGGAGCGAGGTTAAGTGCGCTATAACGCTCCAGGACCTCGGCATGTAGCTGTGGGTCGATCTTGACGGCGTAGGTCTCAATGAGCTGTCGTGCGCCCTCGAAGTCGCCCTCACTCTTCACTCGCTGTATCTCGGCTAGCAACTGCCCAAACAAGCGGCGCAATGCAGCGTAGTCATTGATTTGTACGTATGTCTTACCTTCACGCTTGATAAGTTCCACTGCAGGCTTTGTGCCTTGCTGCTGAGCCTCAAGGCTTGCATGAGCCAGAGTCCAATGTGCGATGAGAGCGCGGTTACGCATGTGAGCCTCTTCTATCTCCGCCCCCTGCTCTATACGGACAAGCTGTGTCATCAGACCATTCATCATATAGGTGTAGTACTGTGACTTGTAAGCTTCACCATTAGGTGTGAGTCCCAGCTCCACCAGCTTGGGATCAGCCACATAGTACAGTCCGAACAAATCAGCACGTGCTTCCTCAATTGCACTGCCGTATGCCTTCAACGAGTCGGCATCTACGCCTGGCAACAGTTTTCCAGACCCATGTCCGAGACATTCATGCAGGTCGGTGTGCAGGTCGTCGCACGCATCAGCATACTGTCTGATAATAGCCAATGTGGCAGCGTCTATCACAAACTCCTCCTGAAAGCCGTTGCCGTGTGCAGCCTTGTTGTAGGCATCGGTAAGGTTGCCTATTGTGACGCTTTTCGAGCCATGCTCGGCACGTACCCAGTTGCTGTTGGGAAGGTTGATGCCAATTGCTGTGCTAGGATAAAGGTCACCTCCCAACATGGCTGCAACGATAACCTTAGCCGTGATGCCTTTGCACTCTTCTTTCTTGAACCGGCTGTCAACAGGCGAATTATCCTCAAACCACTGTGCATTGCCTGACAATGTCTCTGTGCGGCGTGTTGCTTCCAGGTCCTTGAAGTTGGCCATACCCTCCCAGCTAGCCTTCATTCCCAACGGGTCGCCATAGCTCTCCGTGAAGCCGTTCACAAAATCCACCATACCTTCCGTGGCCTGCACCCATAGGATTGTATAGTCATCGAAGGTATGGAGATTTCCTGTGCGGTAATACTCTATCAGCTTGCCTATGACAGCTGACTGTTTGTCGTTCTCTGCCACGCCCTGTGCCAATTCCAGCCAGTGGATGATACGATCTATTGCCGCACCGTAGAGTCCGCCGCTGCGCCATACGTTCTCAACTAGCTTTCCGTTGGCATCCTTCACAAGTCGGCTGTTCATACCGAACATCACCGGATGAGCAGGGTCTGGATTGGCCTCCTTCATATTGAGATAGAACGTCTCAGCCTCAGCCTGTGTCACACCCTCACCATAGTAGTTGGCCGCACTAGTGAGGACTAGATCCTGACCATCCGCCTGATTGGTGCGCTTTGGCATCACTGTTGGGTCAAAGATGACAGGGAACAGCTCTGCCACCATTTGCTCTACAGTCTGCCCTTCAGCCAGAGGCAGCTTGCTCTGATCAACACTGTTCAACGCCATACGAAGGAAGTCCTCGCTGAATCCAGGCACGAACTTATCACAGCCATAGTGATGATGGATGCCGTTGCTGAACCACACGCGCTTCAGATAGACCTCGAAGGCGCGGAAGTCGGCAGAGGTCCGGTCACCTTGATAGTCAGTATAGACCGTTTCCAGCATCTGACGCAGCCTGAGGTTGTAGCGTCCGTTCTGATCCCATAGTATGTCGCGCCCGGTGAGAGCAGCCTCACTCAGATAATACACAAACTTTTTCTGTTGCAGACTGAGGTTGTCGAAGCCATGCACCTGGTAGCGCAACATCTGCAGGTCAGCAAACCTTTCGTCGGCGTATGGGAAATTGTCAGTACCAGCCTTTACAGCTAGCATCGATGATGTAGTAATCATTATTGTCAGAAGTTTTCTTGAAATCATGTTGGAGTATTGTTGTGGTTAAACTTCTCTCTGTATTCAAGCGGTGAGAGATTGGTTTCGCGGGCGAATGCCGTATAGAAAGTCTGACGGTGGGCAAAGCCACATTCAGCAGCTATTCGCATCACGCTCCATTTATTGTAACGACGGTCTTCCAGCAACATCCGGGCATATCGCACACGATAGCTGTTGACCAGACTATTGTAGTTCTGATGGAATCTAAGGCTTACAGCGGCACTGACATAGCGCACATTGGTACCTATCTCCTCTGCAAAGGCCTGGGCAGTATAGTTAGGGTCGCGAAACTTCTTTTCCACAATCAGCTTCCGCAACAGCTGCTCATATATGGTGTCTATCACCTCTGGGTTGACCGCATACCGGTAGTTGGCAGGACGTTGTGACTGCTCCTCAACGGTTTCTTGTATCTCGTAATTCTCCATTGCTTGTATATATTTTTACAATGTCTTGGCTATCTCGTGCCAACGAAGCTGCTCGTCGTAGCGTACCATTTGCTGCATTATTTCGCGTTGTCGCGCCCATAGCTCATCAGCCTGTGCATGCAGACGTTTGATTTCCTCTTCCACACTGTCAGTGTTGATGTTCGTACCCTCTGCCTGCAGTGCCACCAACTCTGCCCTGATGCCATCAACCTTGGTCTGTGTCAGGGCCTGAGCCATATCGACCTCCCGAACCTGAGTGCGTACATCATTCCAGTCGCGGTTGTCTGAGAACAGGCGTTCCAGCTCTGAGAACTGCACAGGGGGGTGCGAGGCGTTATAGTTGCGCATCCAGTCGTCAAGCTGCCTTCTCAGCCCTGCCATCATCTCTTCAGACTCATACAGGAATGCTTTCAGGAATTCGAGCCTAGCCTGTTGCTGCAACCGCTGTTCCACAGCTGCATTGCATAGCTGTTCGACCTGCAACAACAGCTCTCGCTGCTGCTTCTCCTGTTCCAGCGTGCTGTCATAAATCTGTGCCACATCACCATTTTCGTTAAGTCTGGTCAAATCCTGGGTGTTGCCATCCAACTGAGATTGCAGACTCTTCTTCAAGGCATCGGCAGAGGTGATGGCTACGGTGAGGTTATCCTCTGCACGTTTGAGCATTTGAAGCTCAATGTTTGTATCATCAATCTGCCTGTGCAGCTGTTGAAGGTCATGCTTACGTTTGAGCCATTTCGTCTGCATGTCCTGTATGTTCAACTTGATACCCTCCGAAGCCCTTCTCCACTGCTGGTACCAGTTAGGCAGAGTGATGATGCCCGATAGTTTGTCGTATAGCTGCTGAAAGACTTTGGATGCCATATCCAGCCTGTTTGTATAGTTTTCTATACGTCCGGCCACCACCTGACAGGCGGTATTCACCTCATTGAGGCTCTGGCTCATATCAGCCATCTGCCGCTGTTTCTTTTGCAACTGTTGCCCCAAGTCGTTGATGGTGTTGAGATGGAAGGTCAGATTATCCAATTCCTGCGTTGCCTTGTCAGCATCAACAGTAGTTTTATCAATGAGCTGCTGCAACATTGCGGCACGCATCTCGCGGTTTGTGGAGCGTGAACAGTCGATGAAAGTACGGTCTAGGTTACTGAACATCTGCCAGTTGGCGGTGTTCTTCTGCTGCTGTTGCTGAAATATCTTGAGGTTTTCACTCTCCTGCTCTATCAGGGCTTGAGTAGTGTGCTGCTCCAACTGTAGCTGCAGTAGCCGCTCACGCTTTGGCTTGAGTTCCAGCATTATGGCATCGCACTCACCTTTCATCTGTCCTATCACAGCGTTCTGGCTGAGCATATTGTCGGCATACCAGGGGTGGTTTGTGGCTCCACACACGCTGCATGGCGTACCTTCTTTCAAGTCACTGCGCAGTTCTATGACATTCTGGCTCTTGGACAGCGTCAGCTGGTACTGTTTCTGTTCCCACAGTTGTTGGAGTTTCTTCACATTGTAGTCCAACTCATCCACTTCACTGTTGAGTTGATCAGCCTTTTGTCTAAGCTGAGTTATCCGTTGTTCTTTTTGCTCAATCAGCTCATACCCGTCAGTTATGTTGCGCCACAGCGAAAGCCCCATCTCCAACATCAGCTTGCGGTTCTGCAAAGCCACGACTTTCTGCTGAAGCTTATAGCTGTCTTGTCCGGCAATGCTTTCATTATGAGCCTTCACCTCCTCATTCAAGCGGTCAATCTCCGCCTGAAGCGTATTGGTCTGCTGGAACAAAATCTCCAGTCGGCCATTGTAGTCAACCTGGCTTCGCTGAGTTCTGTTGAGCTCCTGCTTTATTTTCTCCCTAGCCTCCTCAGCCTCCTTCAGGTTGTCAAGCAGAACTATAGCTGCACCAGCCTGCTCTATCAAGGAACGGTGTGCCTCCAGCGTCTGCTGTTGCAAACGAAGTTCTGTCATCTGCTTCTGGAGGGTCTCTGCCAGCTGTTGTTTCTCGCGGAGTTCCTGCTGAACAACCGTCAGATATGTGCGTTGCTTCGTAATCAGTTCCTCGAAGAGACGCAGGGTCTTTGCCTCACTGTCATTCCTACGCTGAAGATACTGTACTCGCATCAAGTTCTCCCGACTCTGCGCCATACGTATAGACAGGCTATCGGCTTTCTCGCGCTCCACCCCCACCCGCTTCTCTGCATCTGTTGCCTCCTGCACAGTCTTGGCGAGCAGCACAGACAGTCGCGACTGCTCCTGTCTGGCATCAGCAATCTGCCGCTGCAGCACTAGCACCTGCTGGAACTGCGGGCTTACACTCTCGAATGTCTCAAAGCGTTCCAGTTCACGCTTCTGCGAGACGAGCGATGCCTGCTGCTTGTTCAGTGCGTTCAGCACGTTGCGCTGTTCCTGCAACATCACATTCAGATGAGCCGCCCTCAGCAGCCTCACCTCCATTGTGCGGAGACGTCTAAGCGACTCTTCAATATTGTCGGACTTGGTCACACACAAGCGTCGGCTTTCACGAACCCTATAGAGGGAATTGTCGTCCAATAGATGTTCATCGCGTCTGGCTCTTAACACCTCGCGACGGCCTATTGCTTTCATCCATTGCTTTACTTCTTCTGGCAGGGGTTGTCCATACTGTTGTTGCCACCACTGTCGAGTGGCCTCCTCGGAAGTAAGCGTAGGGTCTATATCTGGTAATGAAGAGGTGAGCATAGTTGATCTGATTTGCGTATCGTTTGCAAAAATACTTGAAACGCTGCGGAGCGGCAAAAAAAAGGCACGGAAAGTGCAAGCCATCACTCTTCTTTTAGTAATTTTGCGATGTCATATTACCATAACACATCCATTATATGAGTACCTTGTTTGAGTTACGCCACGCCGCAACTGCCGCCATCTCCGCAGCCGTTGGCCTATGTTTGCTTATATGCTGTGTACCAGCACAGCAGACTGAACCTGCCTCTCCGGCACCCGCCGACAGCCTATCGACCGACTCCACAGGCCCCGCACCAATGATTACCGACACCATCCGTGGACGTGTCACAGACGCTGCCACCAGAGCCATAGAGCTTAGTGTGGTAATGGACTTCGAGCTGACCGACGATGTTGACCGTCAGACAGCGGTTGAGGTAGGCAAGGATGTGGAGATTGTGCTGCGCCATGAACCCGACGGTTCACAAACAGTCATTGCCGTGCGCGAACCTCAGTAATCTAAATAGACTTTCGCAAGCTCCGCTTGCTTGGGAGTTAAAGGAAGTTATGCCGCTTCGCGTCGGAAGTTAAAGGACGAATATTTTGCAGCCTGAGATTACAACTTCCGAAACTTGTGTAATCTAAATCCCCCCCCCATACAATGAACAAGCTAAGCACAATCCTAGGTCTATGCGCCATCATGTCAACCGCTGCACAGGCGCAGACCACACTCACCATCGATGCTGCCCAGCGCGGGGCTGTCATCAGCCCTAGCCTATACGGCATCTTCTTCGAGGAAATCAACCACGCAGGCGACGGCGGCCTCTATGCCGAGCTGGTTCAGAACCGCTCGTTTGAAGACGACACCGAACAGCCAGCACACTGGCAGACCGTTGGTTCAGCACAAGCTGCCGTATGCACCGATGACAACCTCAACAGCCGCCAAGCCCACAACCTTCACCTCACCGTCAATGCCGACGGCGATGGCATCCGCAACGAAGGCTTTTGGGGAATGAACATCGTTGAGGGCGTCACCTATAAGCTCTCACTTTGGATAAAGGCCGACGAGGCGTGGTACGGCTCCATGAAAGCTACACTCACAAATCGCGACGGACAGGCTCTTGGCGATGCTGTCATAGACCAGGCCCTGAAAGGTGGAGAGTGGACACAGCTTCGCACAGAAATCACAGCTACAGGCACAGACCATGAAGGCCAGCTGCAACTGACGTTCTCGCAACCTGGAACAATCCACCTTGACGTGGTCAGCCTGTTCCCGCCCACCTACAAGAACCGCGAGAACGGATGCCGCATCGACCTAGCTCAGATGCTCGAAGCCCTGCATCCTCGCTTCATGCGCTTCCCCGGCGGATGCTACGTTGAGGGACAGACAAGTCCAACCAACAACCGGCACAACCGCTTCGAGTGGAAGAACACTATAGGCCCCATCGAGCAACGTCCCGGACACCTCAGTGTCAACTGGGGCTACAACATCAGCGACGGCTTCGGATTCCACGAGATGCTGCAACTGGCCGAAGACCTCGGAGCAGAACCCCTGTTCGTTGTGAACGTGGGTCTAGGACACGGATGGGAAGTGCCGCTCGACCAGCTCCAACCCTATATCGACGAGGCTCTAGATGCCATAGAGTACTGCAACGGCGACGTGTCAACACGCTGGGGTGCCATACGTGCAGCCAACGGACACCCCGAACCCTTCGGACTGCGACTGCTGGAGATTGGCAATGAGAACGCCAATTTCAGCTTCGACGACAACAGGGACCAGAGCCACCAGTACCATGAGCGCTACCGTATGTTCTACGATGCCATCAAAGACCGTTTCCCCGAGATGCAGCTCATAGGCAATGTAGAGTCCTGGGGGACTGACAACCCATCATGGCGCAGCGACCTTCCTGTTGACATCCTCGACGAACACTACTATCGCAGTCCATCGTGGTTCGCCAACAACTATGAGAAATACGATTCCTACGACCGCAACGGTCCCAAGATTTATATTGGAGAGTATGCCGTAACACAGGGATTTGGCGACAACGGCCACCTCACCGCCGCTCTGGGCGAAGCCATCTATATGCTAGGGCTGGAGCGAAATGCCGATGTGGTAATCATGGGCAGCTATGCCCCCATCTTCGTCAACGAACACAATCCCGCATGGCGGCCCGACATGATACGTTTCAACGCCTCCCGCAGCTTCGGCACTCCCAGCTACCATGTGCAGCGCATCATGGCCAACAACGTCGGCACCCAGAACCTAGCCTTCCAGCTCACAGGCGACACACAGCCTGCCTCCATTGGTCATCAGCTCGGACTCTCCACCTGGGGGACATCGGTCTTCTACCAGAACATCCGCGTGACCGATGCCAGAGGCAGACAGATCTATGCCCACAAGTCGGCAGCCGACAGTACACACTGGAGCGTGAAACGAGCAGAACGACCAGGGCGCAACCGCCATCAACAGGCCGAATGGAGCTTTGCCAACAACGCCTTGTTCCAAAGCGACAGCTTCGTGCAAGGCGGCAACATCATTTGCGATGCACAGTTGGGCAACAAGTATGCCATCGAGCTGCAAGCATGCAAGACAGGAGGCGGTGAAGGCTTCCTCATCGTCTTCGGCTATGCCGACGACCAGAACTACCTCTGGTGGAACCTCGGAGGCTGGGGCAACAGCCAGCACGCTGTTGAACAGACCGTCAACGGTTCCCGCAACACCATAGCAGCCGCACGGGGCCAGCTCGAGGAAGGACGGCTCTATGACGTGCGCATCGAGGTTGATGGAGTAAACATCCGATGCCTGCTCGACGGCCAGCTCATCCATGAGTTCACACTCGCCGAACAGCGCAGCCTCTACGCCGCCACCAGCATAGACGAGCCCAACGGCACCCTGCTAGTCAAACTCGTCAACCCCACAGCCTCCTTCCTGCCCACCGACATCCAACTCAGCAACATCCAAGTGGAAGGCGGCTCTGCCGTAGTGCTGACCTCCGCCTCCGGCATGGACGAGAACAGCATGCGCCAACCCCGCCACGTCGTGCCAATAGAGAAGGAGCTTGAAGACGTCCAACCCTGCGGCTTCAACTACATAGTGCCTCCCTTCTCCCTCAACATACTGAGGCTGGGAATACAGAAATGAGAAATGACGAATCAGAAATGACGAATGACGAATAAAGGTTGCTTTGCGCTAGCCAATATTCGTCATTCGTCATTTCTAATTCGTCATTCGTCCTTAATCACTATTTGATTTCGATGTACTGGAGTTCTGCTTCCTTCTGCTCTGGAGTCTTCTTGGGCAGCGTGATGGTCAGCACACCGTCCTGCATGGCTGCTGTGATGCCCTGCTTGTTGACTGTGTCAGGCAGGATGAGCGACTGCTCGAAGGTGGTGTAGGAAAACTCGTGGCGCAGATAGCGACGCTCGTTGTCGTTCTGCTTGTCCTCGCTCTTCTTCTCCAGGTGTACGATGAGCTGGTTCTTGTCGTTGAGGTGGATCTTGAAATCATCCTTGGTCATGCCTGGGGCGGCGACTTCAACCTTGTAGCTCTTAGCATCCTCCACTACATTGAATGCTGGTGTGGTATGAACGGTTGGTGTCCAATCATCAAAGAGTTCGTTGAACAATGTTGGAAGCCATGTCTGATTGCGATAATTTCTAACTGGTAGCATAGTTGTAATCTCCTATTCTTTAATTGGTTAATGTTTTTTGTTTGCTTTGTCCGTCGGGGTTGACCGCCGTACACCCTCCATTATGCAAGCGGTGTGCCAAACAAAAAACGACCGCCATTTTGGCCACATTGAAGCCAAAATGGCGGTTTTAACGCCTATTTTATCTTTCAACGACGTCCGCCAGGGCCACCAAAGCCGCCTCCGCCACCAAAGCGTCCACGGCCTTCGCCCCCACGATTACCGCCAGGCCCCATGTTGGGTCCGCCATCGGGACCACCAGGACCGCCCCTGCGGGCTTCAGCATTGCCAATCAGGTTGAGACGATAGATGGCATGGACCATGAAATAGGAGTTGATGGAGTTCGACCAGGTGTCGCTGCGACGTGTGGCGTCGATGACACGACTGATATTGCTGCGGTTCTGCAACACATCGTACCACTCCAGCGAGAGCGTCAGGTTCTTGTCTTTCATCAGACTCTGCTGCAGCTGGATGTTCCACACCAGCTCGTCGGTGTTCATCGAGGCATCGGCGTAGCCACGACGGCTCTGCTGGGTTACGTCTGTGGTGAAGGTCATGTCCCAAGGCAGATTGAGCTGGAAGTTGCCGCCATAGTTGAAGTTCCATGTTTCGAGATTGGCATTGGAGTTGATGTTATTGCTCGAGTGGGAATAGTCAAGGCCGCCATTCACTCCAATCTCGAAGAGGTCGTTGCGGAAGTTGAGGCGCATGTTGTCGCCAATGCTGTTGGTCTTGGTAGTGGATTTAACGCTGGATGCATCCTGCGAGGCCTGCATATAGCCCACCTGGTTCTGGTGGTTAAGGCGCATGAAGTTCATAATGTTCCAATACTTCTGCGCTCCCAGAGCCGTGTTGAACATCAGGTTCAAGTTGGCATTCCAGTTGCCGTTGATGTTGTCGGGACGTGTCTCGCGAGCGCCGGTCTCAGGGTCGTAGGTTACTCGCGATGAGATGCTGTTGTTGGTCTGGGAGAACCGTGCGTTAACCATCCATCCCATCTGTCGGTCCACGTCATAGCCATTGTAGAATGTCCAGAAGTTATTTGTCCACGAAGGCTTCAGGCCTGGATTACCGTGCGAGATGTTGAGCGGGTCGCTGGTGTCGGTCACATCAAGCAGGTTGGTCATTGACGGCTGAGACATACGTCCGTTATAGTTCAGTCGCCACTGCGAGGTGTTGGAGATCTTCCATCGCATATCCACACGCGGCGACCAGTTGAACACATTGCGGGTGATGGTTGTGTCCAAGAGGTTCTTGGTGTAGTCCATGTGAGTGGTCTGAGGCTGGAAGCTGACACCGGCGTTCAATCGGAAGTCACCCATCTGATAGCGCAGCATCACAGAGGCATCGTGGTTGAACTCATTGTAGGTCGCATACTGCGAATTCACCAAGTCGAGCTTCAACTGCAAGGTGTCTATGCCTCCAAGGTAGCCTTCATAGATGCGTGTGGCAACCTCGGCATCGCTCATGCCTGCAAAGGCATCCGACATGTGTTCTGTCACAGCTGCCATCAGGCTGCGGTCACTGTCGGAGTAGCGACGCTGGAACTGATAGCTGAACTGCACGTTGGCCCCCTTGAAGACAGGTTCACTGTAGGACAGGCGTGCGCGGTAGTTCCAGTTCTGCGACGGATTGTCGTTGAACTGGTTGTTGAACGTATATGGTGAGGACTTCTGCTTGTAGTAGTGTATGAGGCTGTTGTTCCAGCTCTTGTTCTTGCTCTCGCTGGTGCTTCCGTTAAGGTCCAGGGTGATGTTACGCCCCGCCTTGGCCAACCGGCGGTTCACCTGCAGGGTTCCGTTGATGTTGTAGCTGCTGGTTTCACCGAGGTTCTGGCGTCGGTTGCTGTTTACCCTGATGGCGTCCACATCGTTGAACGCATCATACTCAGCCAGCGGGTCGGTCATGCCAGCAGCGTAGGGGTCGTCGTTGAAGGTAACGCTACTGCTATAGCTGGAGCTGTTACCTTTACTATAGGAATAAGCTGGACGGAACATGATGTTCGTCATGGAGTCAACCTGCCATTCCAAGCGGAAGTCGGCATCGACTCGTGAGGTACTGCCGTAGCTCTGACTGAGGCTGTTGACAAACTGCGAGGCAGAGCTGGTCAGGAACATCTGCGAGTTGGTTATGGAACGGGTGTCGGTGGACGTATGGTTGTAGCGCACGTTGCCACCAACCTCAAAGTAACCTGCCTTGTTCTCATCCTCGCCGTTCTCCCATACGAAATTGGCACCGCCCAGCTTGGAGGCTGTCAGTCCGCCTCCGCCCCAGCCGCGGAAGCCGCCCCAGCCACGGTCTCCGACATTGTTGGCCTGTCCTATGACAGTAAACTGCGAATGGTCGAGGAAACGGTTCACATTCAGTTTCTCGGAATAGCGGCCTTCGCTTCCGTAGCTCACATCGGCATTGACCAGCCATCCCTCCTTCATGCCTTTCTTAACTGTAAGGTCAAGCACTGTCTCTTCCTCGCCGTCGTCAATGCCAGTGATGCGTGAGTAGTCGCTCTGACGGTCGTAGGTCTTGGCCTTGTCTATCATGCTGGCAGGCACATTCTTCAGAGCCAGCTTGGTGTCGTTGCCAAAGAACTCCTTGCCGTCAACCATGATGCGCTTTATCTCCTTGCCGTTAATCTTGATGACACCCTCGTCCGTAATCTCCGCTCCTGGCACCTTCTTCAGGAAAGCCTCGAGGTTTGCGCCCTGCGGCAGACGATAGGCAGCTGTGTTGTATATGAACGTATCGGCTTTCATCTCAACCTGCGAAGCTGCAGCCGACACCTCTGCCTCACGCATCAGCCTGGCGTTCTCACGCATGGTGATAGTACCCAGATCCATCTTCTTGTTGTCCTTGGACAGAGTAAGGTTCTGGTAGTGGGCAAAGAAACCGATGTAGGAGATACGGAGTATGTACTGTCCCACCTTGGTGCTGGGCAGTTTGAACACACCGCTGGCGTCAGCCGAAGCTCCTGTGGCCTGTGTGCTGTCAGGTTTGAGCAGTTGTACAGAGGCTCCTATCAGAGGCTCACCCTCGCCATCGACAACAGTTCCGCTGACTGTTACCTTCTGTGCCGAGGTACCAACTGCAAGCATGAGCATGAGAAGGATTAGAAATGCGTGTTTCATCTTGTGTATATATATAAGACTTTTTGTCGTTTGCCATATATGAAAACAGATGCCACAAATGGGCATCCGTTTAATGTATTGCATGAGTTTTTAACCTTTATTATCACATGACGGAGAGAGAAAGCAGATAGATCATCACAGCTGGGATAGCCAGGAGGCTACTGTCGAAACGGTCGAGCATGCCGCCGTGGCCCGGCAGGATGTTACCGCTGTCCTTGATGCCGAGACTACGTTTAAGCAGACTCTCCACCAGGTCGCCCCACGTGCCGAACACCACCACCACAAGCGCAAAGCCCGCCCATACCAGAGGGGGCAACACAGTGACATAATGTGCCACCAACTGTGACACACCAACGCACAGCAGGCCTCCACCTATGCTGCCCTCCCACGACTTGCCTGGCGACACACGCGGAAAGAGCTTGTGACGGCCCAACAAAGAGCCACTGAGGTAGGCACCTGTGTCATTGCACCACAGGAAGATGAATATCGACAAGCTCAACATGCCTGCACTCTGGTAACTGCTTTCCAAGAAGCAGAGCAGAGAGAATGGCAAGGCGATATAGAGCTGCGCCATCATGGTGTAGGCCCAGTTATTTAGCGGGCTATCCTCTTGCAGATAGAGTTCTTCAACAAAGAGGTAGATCAGGCTGAGCAACCAGGGAGCAAACGCAGCCGGTGTCTGAGCCAAGCCGTTGGCATACCCCCAGGAGCCAAGGAACAGACAACAACTAGCCACAGTGGTAATCATACGGTTGAGCGACACATCGTCGCGAGCCGACATTATGCCAGTGAATTCCCAAGTGGTGAGCGCTGTGATAACAAGGAACAATAGACCGAAGGTCAAAGGTCCGTAGAGCATTCCACCTACCATGACTGCCACAAACACAGCTCCAGTCAAGGCGCGAACTATCAGATTATTCATTGTCAGGTTGATTTGTTAGAAGTTCCTCCGTGCGGCTTGCCCACGGACGCTTACCGAATATTTTCTCCACATCATCAGCGAATATCACCTCACGCTCCACCAGCAGCTGCGCCAACTGGCCGTGGCCCTCACGTTTCTCCAATAGGAGCTGCTTGGCCCGCTCATACTGTTGGGCTATCATGCGCTGAACCTCCTCGTCAATCAGTTGAGCCGTTGCTTCGGAATAGGGCTTAGAGAATGAGTACTCTTCGTTGCTGTAATAGCAGAGATTGGGCAGCCGGTCGCTCATACCCATATAGGCTATCATGCCGTAGGCTTGCTTTGTCACACGCTCCAGATCGTTCATGGCTCCGCTGGATATGTGTCCGGTGAACAATTCCTCGGCAGCACGTCCACCAAGAGTAGCACACATCTCATCAAGCATCTGCTCCTTAGTGGTTATCTGTCGTTCCTCTGGCAGATACCATGCAGCACCCAAGGCACGTCCACGTGGTACGATAGTCACTTTCACTAGCGGATTAGCATAGCGAAGGAACCAGCTGATTGTGGCATGACCCGCCTCATGGAGTGCAATGGTGCGTTTTTCCTCCTCAGTCATCACCTTGGTTTTCTTCTCCAAGCCTCCAACTATGCGATCTACAGCAGAGAGGAAATCGTCCTTACCCACCGACTCCTTCCCATGACGGGCTGCTATGAGTGCGGCTTCGTTGCACACGTTGGCAATGTCGGCACCACTGAAGCCCGGTGTCTGACGTGCCAGGAAATCGATATCCAGCGTGTCATCAACCTTGATAGGTTTCAAGTGAACCTGGAACACAGCCTTGCGCTCACTCAGGTCTGGCAGGTCAACATGTATCTGACGGTCGAAGCGTCCAGCACGAAGCAGAGCCTTGTCGAGGATGTCGGCGCGGTTGGTGGCTGCCAGGATGATTATACCGGAGTTCGTACCGAAGCCATCCATCTCTGTCAGCAGCTGATTGAGTGTGGACTCGCGCTCATCGTTGGCTCCCATTGCCACATTGCGACTGCGGGCACGCCCTACGGCATCAATCTCATCAATGAAGATGATGCAAGGAGCCTTTTCCTTGGCTTGACGGAAGAGGTCGCGAACACGGCTGGCACCTACACCCACAAACATCTCCACGAAATCTGAACCCGACATGGAGAAGAACGGTACGTCTGCCTCGCCTGCCACAGCTTTAGCCAGCAGGGTCTTACCTGTTCCTGGAGGGCCTACCAGCAGTGCACCCTTGGGTATCTTACCTCCCAAGTCGGTAAACTTCTTTGGATTCTTCAAGAATTCGACAATCTCCTGCACCTCCTGCTTGGCAGATGCCTGTCCGGCAACATCCTTGAACGTAACCTTAGGAGCTGTGCCATCGCCTTTCTCCACAAGCTGCGCACGAGAGCGGCCTACGTTGAAGATACCACTCATGCCTCCTCCCATGCCTCCACCCATGCGGCGCATTACAACTATCCATATAAAGACTATGAACAGAAGGGGCATGAAGTTCCAGAAGATGTTAGACCACGTGTCGCCTGAGCCGCTCTTGCTGATGAACTCACCCTTGAAGTTTCCCAGTTCGGTCTGTTCATCAATAAAGTCCTGCAACTTGTCGGCTGACAGGAACTCCGACTCCACATAGAACTTGATGATAGCACTGTCGGCACGTGAACCGAACACAGGGGTGATGCTGTTGGACCTCACATACATGCGGACACGGCTCTCGTCCTTGCTCACTACAATCTTCTGTGCATAGCCCTGCTCCACATACTGCTGGAAGGTGCTGTAAGGAACGCGCTTGGATGTGCCGTCCTCGTCCTGTCCATTGCTGGTGAAGAACAAATAGCCCAATGCCAGCGCAATGACTATGTATATCCAAGAAAAGCTGAATTGCGGTTTCTTGTCCCGGTTTCTAGGTGTTGTTTCTGGAGTTTCCATTAAGCTGCGTTAAAATGGTTTATAAGGTGAAGCGGGGAGTGCATCAACGTCTGGTATTGCTGTCAGTGAGGCATCCGCCCAAAGGTGTTCTATATCGTAGAACGTGCGAGTGTCAGGCAACATCACATGCACTATGAGCTGACCATAGTCCATTGCCACCCACATCGCACCTCTCATGCCGTCCACAGCCAGCGGACGGGCATTTAGTTGTTCCAGTGCTGTTTCGCCTATGGACTGTGCCACAGCCTGCACCTGCTGGGGTGAGCCACCAGTGCAAATCACGAAAGCCTCGCAGATGCTTGAGTCGGTTTCTGTTAGGTCGGCCACTACGATGTCGCGTCCCTTCTTTTCTTGTATTCCCGCTATGACGGTGTCAATGAGTCGTTGTGTCTCTTTATTCATTATAAGTGTCAAATGAGCCACAAAGATACGGCTAAAACGCCTTATGAGAGGAAAATGATGCGGAAAATTAGCTTTTTTTTGAGATTTCCTTGGTGGTTTCACCAAAACACCCTACTTTTGCAGCGCATTTGAGACAGGAGGACTGCTCAATATGCAAAAATCGATTGGGCTATGGTGTAATGGTAACACTGCAGATTCTGGTCCTGCCTTTCCTGGTTCGAGTCCGGGTAGCCCAACGAAAGCTGACAAGCATTTGGAACACGGAGTCAACGCTCCGTGTTTTTATTTTCTATACCTTATATAATATATCATGCCCAGCTCGTCACTCTCACATTTCTTCTTCGACGACTCACCCTGGTTCAAACTGATTGAACTAGACGAGACTCCGTCAACCAACAGTTTCCTTGCCGAATACACTCCGCTACGCGAGGTGGAGATGACACTAGTCACAGCAGAACACCAGACATCGGGACGCGGTCAGAAGGGAAACACTTGGGAGTCTATGGCAGGACAGAACCTACTGTTCAGCATCATGGTTCACCCACGCACCCTGGCTGCATCAGAAACATTTGTCCTGAGTGAAGCCATAGCCCTGGCCATCAAACACGCTATAGACCGCTGTCTGCAAGAATGCAATACGGACGATGCCAGCTCTCTGCCCTACAGCAGCATCAAGTGGCCTAACGACATCTACGTTGGCAAGGACAAGATAGCTGGCATACTCATAGAGAACGACCTGTCGGGACGAGCTGTAGAGCGAAGCATTATAGGTTGTGGCATCAATATCAACCAGACAGAATTCCACTTCCCGCTAACATCTGTCCATGACCTGACAGGCAGAGTGGCAGCACCAACCTCGCTCGCACAGCTCACATCTACAGTACACGACAGGAGGCACGTTCTGGAGCTGGTCATGGCAGAGTTTCAAAGACTATACCGCCTTATAGCTAAGGGAGAGAGAGAGAGCCTGCACAGCGCCTACATGCAAGCCTTGTATCACAGGGATGGCCTACACCGTTACATGGATGCCGCTGGCGAATTCGAAGCACGGATATCAGCCATCGAACCCACAGGTCACCTCCATCTGACCGACACAAGCGGATGCGACCGTAGGTATGCATTCAAGGAAGTTGGATTCATACATGAAGATTAAGAGCTATCGTCCCAGCTCTATAACCTCCAAATCACGAAACGCAGTTCCGTCAACGGTGAAGCGCACCAGCGTCCGCACCGAATGCCAGCCTTGTATGCCTGCAGCTCTAGGGTTGATGTGTAAGAAGCCCAGCTGACGGTCATATTGCACCTTCAGTATATGGCTATGTCCGCAGATGAACAGTTGAGGCGGACGCTCCAAGAGCTGTTGACGTATGGAGCGGTCATACTTACCAGGATAACCTCCAATGTGGGTCATCAGGATATCAGCCTGCTCGCACGTCCAGCGAAGTTTCTGAGGAAACATTAGCCGCAGGTCACCCCCATCGCAGTTGCCCACCACAGCCCTTAGCGGACGGAAGGCAGCCAGTCGGTCGGCCAGCTCAGTGGAACCTATGTCGCCCGCATGCCATATCTCATCGCATTCTGCGAAATAGTCTGTATAGCGGTCGTCCCAATATGCGTGGGTGTCACTCAGCAGACCTATCCTTTTCATTGTCCTCGTGCTGGAAGATTGAGAAGAGCGGGATATATGGAGCCACACGATTTACCGCAAAATAATGAATGCGGTGAGGGAGCCGGAGAAGGGCTGGCTTGGTATCGGCGGTTGGGAATTTCTTTATCTGGAACCATAGCAGCACAGCTGCATTGATCGATGCCAACAGATCACTCACAGGGAGCGAGACCCATACGCCATCCAGACCATAGAACTGCGGCAGGATTACCAGACATGGAACAAGGAAGATAAGCTGACGTGTGAGCGACATATAGATGCTCTTTCCTGCCTGCCCTATGCTTTGGAAGAAGTTTCCCGTTACCATCTGAAATCCAATAATCGGGAAGAGAGCCACATCAATGCGCATGCCTCTAACCCCCATTGCAAGCAAGGTGTTATCGGTTGTGAAGAGACCGAGAATTGCACTTGGGAACATCTCACACAACACGAAGCCTGTGGTCATCACGATTGTAGCGTAGAAAATTGTCTTGTACAGCACTTCTCGCACACGGCTATGCAATTCTGCCCCATAGTTATAGCCCGCTATGGGCTGCATACCCTGGTTCAGGCCCATCACAATCATGGCAAAGAAGAACAGCACACGGTTCACTATGCCGTATGCTCCCACAGCAAGGTCGCCGCCATACTCTACCATTCCCCTGTTGATAAGCAACACCACCAGACACGAACAGGCGTTCATCAGAAAAGGTGATAGTCCGATGGACAGTATGCCCCCCACGATATTTGCCCGCAGCTGCCAAGTATCGCGCCGGAAATAGACAACCTCAGTAGGACGGGAGAAAATCCACAGCTGCCACACAAGGCTGGCACACTGTGAGATCACAGTGGCTATGGCGGCACCTTTTATGCCAAGGCCGAATGTATAGATGAACAGAGGGTCAAGAGCTGTATTTAGCAATACCGTCAATATGGTTGCCGACATGGCTGTACGCGGATGTCCAGCTGAACGCAGCACGGCGTTGAGACCGAAATAGAGGTGGGTGAACACATTACCATACAGTATCCACTCCATATACTCGCGGGCGTATGGCAGCGTCTGCACCGAAGCCCCGAAGAACACAAGTATCGGGTCGAGCAGAAGCAACACAACTCCCATAAACAGCAAGCCTATCAGCACGTTCAGCGTTATGCAATTGCCAAAGAAATGCTGGGCTTCCTCGTTGTTCTTCTGCCCCAGACGAACCGAAATCATCGTGCTTGCACCAACACCCACCATAGCACCAAAGGCAGCACTAAGGTTCATCAGCGGGAACGTGATGGCAAGACCAGATATAGCCATTGCCCCTACTCCACGCCCTATGAACACGGAGTCAACCATATTGTACAACGAAGATGCCGTCATCGCGATGATGGCAGGCACAGCATACTGCATCAGCAGTGAGCCAATGGGTTTTGTACCCAATTCACGAGTGCGGTCGGACAAGCTAAAAGAATATTATTGGGGTTTGTGCCTGCAAAGGTACTAATTGTTGGGCAGAATAGACGCCACAATCACCATATTTAGGTATTGGCATCAGAGTATTTTTCCATAAATGTTTGTGTGTATCACCAAATGTAAGTACCTTTGTCGCATTGGAAACAACATTTATCATCTAATAACCATTAATTAAAGTATCATGGCTTACGTAATTGGAAGTGATTGTGTCGCTTGCGGCACTTGCATAGACGAATGTCCTGTTGGAGCAATCTCTGAGGGCGACATCTACAGCATTAACCCTGATGAGTGCACAGAGTGCGGCACATGTGCCGACGCCTGCCCATCTGGCGCTATCAGCCTGCCCTAATAATTGCGGCACAAGGCAATCATGCTATAACCAAAGAGGCTGTGTCAACCTAATGACACAACCTCTTTTTTTGTTGTCACAGCATAAACAGCCTGCCGAGACAAGTGTCAATACCTGCTGAGGTTACCATCCATTTCTGCCGAGCAAACATTCCTTTTCTGCTGAGGTTTCACTTCTCTCCTGCTGAGGAAACACTTCTCTCCTGCTGAGGTTTCACCACTAACGTGCTGATGAATGAGGAAAGTCAATATGAGACTTGACCATAGTAAATGCAAAAATATGTTGTTCGTTGCATTTTTATCATATCCTTAAATGTACAATGACAGCACTTATGGTCTAAATTCACTGACAATTACATTCCACATTTGCTTATGTTCAAACTTAATTGTCTTATCCTCTGCAAGCAGTGTTGTGTAGTTTTCAATGAACTTGCCTGTGTTATCTATTAGGCGAAGATAATATTTAAGAGTAGGTATCAGCCCATTAACGACAAGTTGACAGCCATGAACATTTCTGATTTGCCTGATAGTTTCTTCTACCTTTTCCTTATCCTCCTCCACGATATGCTTTGTTGACAGAATATAGTAGCGGCTGATATGACAGGTATTGATTTTCTCCTTTGCAATTTCCACAATGTTGTATGATACTGGGATATCGAACTTCACTTCCACAGCCTCAAATGGAGAGCCGTCGGTGTTGTTGATGTCAACGTCGCCCTTTCTGCCGCTTTGAGAATCGGCACTCGTATGACTCTCAATAGGCAGTAGGGTTTTCCCTTCATATCGTTTTAATTCCTTGCATAGCAACTGATATACTGCATAGACAGCCAAAACGGGTAAACGAGACTGTCCTGTCGCATTATATTTATGATTGAAGTGCTGCTGTAACAGATTTATAATGTTGCTTATGGTTAGATTTTGTGGAATAGCCAACTCAATATTCTTTTTGTCACGCTCTATGATTAACCCTTGTAGGATGAAATCCAAAGCGGCACTGCAATCAAGTCCACCTTCTTCTATTGCATGAAGAACAGAAAGGAATGCCTCTTTCACCCCATTGCCTTTTATACTGCCAGAATAATCTAAGGTATAAGGCCGTTTCTGCTCAAAAGACCGAGTAAGCCACCCGCTTTCTTCCATAGAAGGGAAACGATGAGAGCGAAGAAATGGAGTTATGTACTTACTGTCAAACGTGCGTCCAGAATAACCTCCCTCCATGCCTTTCTGATGCAAACGCACATCCTGCTCTGGATGTGCTATTTTATAGACCAAGCTTGTCACCGTTACTGCCAGCACAGCCTTGGATGTCTCAGCTTTTTTGTAAATAGTTTCAAGATAAAGACACAATCTTTCATCCTGCAAATTAGATGTAACAGCATCCCTACCCGATGCCTTTAGCATTGCTGTGTCATAAGCCTGTTCCAGAAACAGCTTAACATCCTCAATCATAATAATTGTTCTTTGATTTGTTTGACAATAGCATGTATCATAGGAATGCAAACGGAGTTGCCTATTTGACGATACTCTTCTCCGAGACTTGTATCACGGATGAACTCATCGGGGAAGCCCATAATTCTATAACATTCCTTTATCGTCAACTTGCGGACACGTCCTTTATCCAATATCCAAAACCTGCCTGAAGATTCCTGTGAAGGGAGTGCTGGGTGAATACCCTCTGATGAGTAAATGCGATTTGGTTGCTTATGGACTCGCGACAAGTGTTCCGTACCAGGGCGAACTCCAGCCTTCCGAATGGCCTTATTGCGATATCCGACAAATATAAGCCCAGACGGTTGCTTCGTATATTCTGGTAACAACGTATAAGGTTCCGTCATATATTCGAATTGTCCCTTGTCTTCCTCCAAAACCTCCTTCAACATTTTTCGAGGTTGCTTTTCTAACTTTGAAAAGTCAAACTCTCGTTCTTTGTTTCCTATGATAATTATACGTTCTCGGTTCTGAGATACGCCAAAGTCGGATGCGTTCAAAACTTTCCAACTAGTCTTGTATCCAAGATTTTTCAATCCGTTTAAAATGGTAGAGATTGTTCGCCCTTCATCATGGTAGACAAGATGTTTTACGTTCTCAAGGAACACGACTTTTGGTTGTTTTGCCTCTATGATTTTGAACACATTGTAAATCAGCGTCCCTCTAGTATCCTCAAAGCCGCGCATTTTACCAGATATGCTGAACGGCTGACAAGGAAAGCCAGCTGTCAAAACGTCGTGTGGTGGAATACGATCAACAGGTATTTTGGTAATATCACCAAAGGGGACTTCACCATAGTTTGACAAATACACCTTTTGGGCATGACTGTTAAATTCAGAAGAAAAGACACACCGTCCCTTTTCCCACTGAAGAGGAATCCTAAAGCCACCTATGCCAGCAAATAAATCTATAAACGTAAAGTCGCTAACTATTGGAGAAGGGAACGGAACCTTGAACAAATCTGCAAATAGATTATATTGAAAAGTATCTTCATGCAGACAGTTGTCAAATTCATCATTGCCAGACTTTGGTTCACTAATGTCTCTGATAAGCTCATTAGCTATTTGACTATAATATTTTTCTTCTGGTTTGTTTATATTATGAATGTAATGAGTAATGTACGCCATCTGTTCTTCTAGTGGCATAACACCATAATCGGTTATTCCTAACTCAAAATAACTGTTCATTCGAGAACGTTGCTCACCGAGTAATTCTTGTAATCTTATTCCTGTATGTTCGATTGCGTCGTTTGTCATACCCTTATGGTTTTCACCCCAAAGGTACAGCTTGTTTGTGATACAGACAAAGATGTCAGACAAAATTTCTGTTGTGTTGTGCAAGATTTGGAGTTGGATTTGGAGTTGTCAGTCGATACAAAAGATGGTATTTTCTCGTATTTGAGAGAAAAGTTGCGTAGAAAGTTTGGCAGAATGGCAGAAAAGACATACCTTTGCACCCGCATTCAGCAAAACACCATGGCGGGATAGCTCAGCTGGTTAGAGCGCATGATTCATAATCATGAGGTCATGAGTTCAATCCTCATTCCCGCTACTGCTTGAAGCTAAACGAGGACAGACCTTGCGGTATGTCCTCGTTTTTTTGTTTCAGATGCCCTCAGTATTTGTCACATCTACCATGCCTCATATTTCGCTATTCTGTTTCACGCCACAAAAGTATGAAAAGAATGTGGATTCAGCCAAAAGAATCAATGTTTTTGTAGTCAGGCCACAACATAGAGCGTATGGCTATTGGTGTCATTTCGACAACTCTGAGGATAGTTGCTTTATTCGTTGAGTTTTGACGTGAGAATGTTCTGAACTTTGCAGATACTCGTCCATCAGCCTGTCAGCTTCTACATAAAGACGTTTCAGGGGCTTAGTTAGGAGAGGATTACCACTGGAATTATACCAGAAGGCTGCATCCCAGCTTGTGTCTCTGCCCTCAAGATCAACAGTGATGATGTTCTTCATGTCGGTTGTGAGCCATAGTCGCTGCTTCATACGTCCCTGCAGGAAACGACATGAATCCAGCCTCTCAGCATTATCTGTATGCCGGAAGACATAGGGTTCTTGTGAATTTGTCATCGAAACCATGCCGAGTACAACAGCATCATTAACTAAGCCCTGACTATAAAGGTTTCTAGCGTTGCCATTGTAGCGTATGGGGCGCAGGAACACGACTGTGTCTATCGGCTCGGACTTCTTTCGCGAGGCTTTGCTTTTAGCCTCCTCTGTGGCGAGTGATGAATAGGCAGCCTCATAACGAGCCTTCTCTGTAGGGGTATAATAGACTCGAAGGATATGGAACCCCAAGGTGCTGAGTGTGCCTGGTCCGAGAGCTATTGTCAGGGTCTCAGGCTGGTTAGTGTGAGGATTGCGTCGCATGACAGTCATGTTCTTGGGCTTGTCATAGAGTTCCAGCGTTGCCTCCCTGAGGTCATATTCTACTTTGTTGCCACTGTTCAGAAGCGGATATTTCCAATGACCGTACTGCATGACAACATCACCTGAGCGTATGCCCCAGCGTGTGGTGGCAATACTGTCATAGACCTCTACGACATACGCCCTAGGCAGTTTGTTTCTGAATGCCTTGTTGTCAGCTATTGGAGTTCCGTCAATATCCATGTAGAATGTTTCACCGTAGGGATTATATGCATAGACGACAGGGTCTTGACGGTCGGATTTGGCAGCGTATGCCGGTTCTCCGTATTCGTTGACTACTCCTGTATAGGCTGTAGTGAAAGCCCCCTTGATGTTGTTGCCTGTGAAGATCTCATAGAAGATGCCACCACCGCTGTAGTGGTTTCTGGCGGGCTGCCCCATGATGTCAAGTCCAGCCTCGCCCCTACGCGCCTCCATGTCAGACGACAGCACCTGCTGGAACTGCTTGAGAAGCAACTCGCCACTGAACGTCTGCACCGTCTTCCTTGACTTCAGGCTGTCATGAATCAACACCATACGATTATATGTCAACCCATAGTCATCATCAATGAACTTGCGGAAAACAGCATTGTTAACATCCATGGGCATACCATATTCATCATAGTACTGAACGACCTCTGTCAACACGCCAGGATGGACGTCGAATGTCGTGGTTTTTCGGTGATAGCCGACTTTAGGACTTCTGGTTGGCGCCCCGTCAAGATGTGTGAAGATGTCATCGATGAGGCGGCCTTGATTGTCATAATGGCTAGTGTTGCGGATGTCGGATTCGGGATATTCCCACACCTTACAGCTGTCGCCAAAACAATAATAGCGGAAAGTGCATACGGTGTCCGTTCCATCAGTTGTCTCATAACCTGCCTCATATATAGACTTATCTCCATCATACACGGCATATTGAAGACAGATGGAGAAATTCAGGAATTTGCCTTCAGCATCGCGGCACTCGAAATAGGTGTTGTTGCCCCACTCATCATATTGACGGAAAATCTTACTGAAGCCACGATTGTGGTTCACAGGCTGACCTTGCAAACCGAAGCATTCGGTGCTGGTACAGTTGCCGTGTTCATCATAGCCCCGGATTAGCTCATACATGCCTGTGCGGGTGGTGTCGGAAGTGTGACCATCACCGGTTGAATACCATGTGCGAATGTTCCGTCCCCACACATCGTACTCACTGATTTCCTGTATGTAATCCACCCCACCAAAATGTCCGCTGTTACCATGAACACGTATCAGCTGGTTGTCGGCATCATAGTTTGTTTCAGAGATTTCCAGTCCACGATTATCATAAACGACACGCTGCCCACAGTTGCCTGATTTGTCTATCATATACGAACCATCTACATTGCACGACATCGTGGATTGCGGAAAGCCACGCTTATCGTGTGTGAGCCGTGAGCGATAGCTGCCCCACTGGTTCTGCTTCGGGAAGCCGTCATCGCCAAGGAAGGTCTGCTCCGCCTCATACCCGTTCTCATCCCATTCTATCATCACATACTTGGCTCCTTCCTCATTACGTATCTGAACCGGCATGCCCCACATATCGACATAATGGCCCAACACACGGTTCTCACCAATGCGCACAGGCACATAGCTCAATACGAGAGTACCAGCCTTGTCGTAGGCGTTCTCCTGAATGCAACGCTCACCTGTCTCATCCCCAACGAGTTCCCATCTGACAATACCCTTGAGCCTTTTACGCCATTTCTCGTCAATGAGAGTGTCGTTATCATCGTATGGATTGATGATATACAAGGAGCCGCCACTTTCAGTTGGATTGCCATAGGCATCTATATACTCCAAGCGTGTCCAGTGACCAGCCCTGTTCTTACGCGAGAGGCGGTAGTGCATGGACAGGTGGTTGGCCGTTTCCTGACTGATAGGCTCTCCAAATCCGCGTATCCAGCCATATTGCTTAATATATCCACGATACAAGCCG
The DNA here is from genome assembly GCA_017620295.1 of Bacteroidaceae bacterium. GTDB lineage: Bacteria > Bacteroidota > Bacteroidia > Bacteroidales > Bacteroidaceae > Physcousia. The sequence goes on along the minus strand of JAFZQR010000036.1, from coordinate 16,064 downwards.
ACGGTGAGTGTGTCGTTTGTCTCATCATTAGGAACTTCGGTCTGAACAGGTGCAGGCTGTGTATGTATGGTTGGAGCAGGCACATTCGTGAAATGCGCATTAGGATGGTTGAATAGTCTGCCCGACAAGCCCCGTCGGGGAGCCTGTGCCATAGCCATTGTCGCCACTACAACGATAAAAGCCATTGTGAGCAGTCGTTTGTCAATGCAGTTTATCATAGTGGCCTTGTAGTATTTCGGTTGGACTTAGCGTGATGTTACCCTGGAAAACCAGAATATAGTTTTGACTTGCTACCACTGCCTCCAGAAGTTCCTGGGGATTTACGGCTGAACGTCTGTAGTAAACTGTCTTCTCATCATCAGACACCTGCTCGTAACCTCGAAGGTCGGCACGACTGATAAAGGCGTGGATTATACGTATGTCTTCCTCTTTTGTCGTTGCATTTGCTGAAGCGCCACAACCTAAGGTTATACCTTTGTCCTTGAAATCGACACCAGTCTGTACGGAGAGCAGTTCGAGGAAGCGTGGAAAGAAGCTTGACAATGCCGAGAAGTTGTAGCTCATCTCTGATGTACTCAGCCTGCGGATTTTCAGCACACAATTGACAGGTGACAGCATGGAACGTTCCAGCATTCCATCAATCAAAGGAACCAATGATGTCTGTTCTAGATCCTGCAACTCGTTGTAATCACTTTCTGTAATTTCGCTTGATGATGTATTGGTGGCAGAACCAGTACCTGGCAACATAACAGATTGCACACTGCGTCCGTCTTCGGTGAAGAACACTATAACACTGTCGGCCTCAGCCGTGACCTGATTCCACATCTTTCTGAAACCGTCTGCTATACCGCAGTAGGAACGTGTTCCATCAAGATCCTGATTAATCATCCCTAGAACTATGACATCGTTGGTCATACCCTGTCGCCATGAAGTCATTGTTGCCGTAGATATCTTAAATGGACGGATAAGCACGACCTTCTCATCATTCTCTCCAAACCCTAAATTATCCTGAGGCAATTCATGGCTCATCAAATAGTCACTTACCAAACGATTATAACGTTCTGTCTCGCTGTTAGTGCAAAGAACGGTTTGGATGATGAAGCCTAGCTCGGAAGGCGAACCCTTGGGCAGTGTGAGTTCCACTGGACGATGCTGGCCGGTCCTAGAGTCAAAACGCAGCACAACCAGTTCCTTACGTTCCTTGCGACTAAGGAATGTTCCCATCTGAAGGTTATCACGCGGCTCCCACACGTCTGTGCTGACTTCCGGATAGGTGAATGCTCCATATCTCACAATGATGTCGCCAGAACGTAGTCCTATGTCGTAGGCACGCTGTGATGTCAGCTCAATGCAATAGAGACGGCCACGTGTGCTACGGAAGCTCTTTACATCCGTTATAGGCTGGTTGTCTTCGTCCAGCAATACGCTGGTGCCATCACTCTTAAATATCTTTGTGCAGTATATGTCCGATGAAGTGGACTCTGACGAACTCACGTATGACGGTTCACCATACTCATTACGTCCCATCATATAACTTGTTTGTCCTCTGTAGGTGGTACCAGATACTACACGGTAGTAGAGGGCATCTTCCAAATGGCTGCGGGCACGGTTACCCAGTGCGTCGTAGCCATACTGTCCAGTGATTTCCTGAAGACTCTCATCCAAGGTCTGGCCGAAAGTGGACAGGAGAGTACTGCCTCGGAAGGTCTGGACTATTCGCGTATGGTCACGTGTGTCTGTAATAGTGACGGTTCGCGTTGTATCATTGAAGCTATAATGTATGTCAGTCTGAATGAGCTTTGATGCCTGACGGCTGTAGCTAGTCAATTGACGGAAGCAGCTATCGACCTCAACAGGCTGTCCCTCCATATTATAATAGGCCAGCTCCACGACACGTCCTTGAGTATCGGTGCGCCTGACAGTAACGAGATCGCTGCGCCGGTCTATGGTGCGCTGCTCATATCCGCTGTTTTCAACGACATATAGCGGAATGGTGTCGATACCGTTGCTTGTTGCGTAACGGTTCTCACCCATATAGAGATATGTACCTGTAGGGTCGTTGCGCAACAGCTGGTGATTGTCAAGAAAGCTACGTGTAAGCATTCGACCTTGATTGTCGTATGTCATCAAGGTCTGAGCTATACCGTTGCTGTCGTTGCAGAGTTCACCGTCTGTGTCATAGCTACTGGTGCGAAGTAGATCGCCATGCTCATCATAGTCGTAATGACGCCGGTGTATGCCATATTTTGTCTTATCCTTATGGCCATCATCGGTGAGGTAGTACTCATCAATAAGACGGTAGTCCTGATAGACAAAATTACGACTCATTACATCAATTGCCCCAGCACGGTAAAGTGGCATACGCATGGGGAGGAGATGTTGGTCAAGATAGCGTTTATGTAAGACCTGACCTCTGTCGTTATAGTCGGCTATGTAGCCGCAGTTGCCCCATGAATCCAGCATGGGCTGGCCTGTCATAAGACATGACAGACAACGTACGATGTTACCGTCAGCGTCGTAGTCATAGCGTGTCATGTAGGCACCGTCGCTGTTACGCATATAATTGGCATCCTTACTGATGTAGCATATCTGACGCTCATATCCCATGCTGTCCAGACCCATCTGCACAAACTGAGCTTCATTCTCACCTTTGCGCAAAGCTATTGGTTCGCCATAGGCATCAGTGTAGTGTCCAACAACCAAGCTGTCATCAATCGCCTTCATCAGATAATTATATATAAGGTTGCCATCGGCATCGTAACCAGACTCCATAACAGGCAGGCGGCTGTCTGCAGCAGGATATAGCTGCCACTGCACCACCGTCTGCATCATGGCCCGCCAAAGCGAGTCGGCATCTTCATCGCTAGCATCATTGCGGGTCATGAGATAGGTTGACAGGTTATGGTTTGAGGTAAGCGCACCATGTCCATTGAGAGCCTCGATGTGAGTGAAACGCCCCAGCGAGTCGGGTTCAGTCAGACGAAAATAGCAAGGCATGCGACTAGCCTCATCCGCCGTCAACTTCTGTCCGATGCCTTGATACCAACCGAAAGTCTTGCTTAGTGCCAGATAGCATGCGGTGTCGCGATGTGCTGTTTGCACGGTAGCAAGCCTGTTTCTTCTGCCATCTGCAGAATGCAGCCCAGTTTGAAGCTGTGGATTGGAAAGTGGACGTGATGCCTGCTGCGTATTGAGAACCTTTCTCGTTGGCTTGCGATTTCCAAAGAGACTGAGGCTCTGCCGCTGCGCTGTCGCTGTACCGCCCAGCAGTAGCAATACTGCCATTATGCTCAACAGTCGTCTCATAGTGTTTCCTTTCCAATAAGATATTGCGAATACTCCTGTTCAGTATAGACAACTGGATATATCTCCATTTCGGCATCAGTCAAAGGGAGTCTTACTGGTTGCAGACGCTGCCAACTGTGTCTGATACGGTCATATCGAATGACAGTCAGGAACTGTTCATTAGCCGTTTTCTGTTGCTCTACAACAAGGTCTCCATCGCGTAGGCCAGCCTGATAAGCGAAGCCATCCAAGCTTGTGATATGGAGATACTGCACCGTGTACTCATTAGCATCCACTGGTGGTATATGGACAGAAGTCTGTATCCGAAGCATCCAATTCTCACCCATGAGTGTCTGCACTGGGTTGAAGTCATAGTGCAATGTGTCGGTCTGGCCTGGGAAGTATGCGTATGACGGGCATCCTTCATATTCGCTGACAGCCTGAATGTAGGCTAAATTGAAGTCCGTCTGGGCGTTCTTCACGTTGTTGAGACGATAGTAGCAGAGGCCATCGGTCTCCCACTGAGGACAGCGGATAGGTGTCTTCCCATCAAGTGACAGCACGTAACGTGTAATCTCCACGCCATCCTTATAGTCGTAGCCCATCGACGTTATAACCTTTCCATCAGCATCGAAGTTCACCTGCGAGCGGCGTAGTCCTTCGCTGTCATAGTAGGCCGAGTCAATAGCTGGCACACGTGGGTCAAGCGGGTTGCGATATAGTGTACCATCGGTGTCATAGTAACGTTTTACACGAACAGTGCCTTCACCTTTGGAAGTGCTGATTTCTGTATATCGGCTGCACTGCTGTATGCTGTCGAACACTGGCTCACCTTCAACATTGAAATAGGAATACACTATAGTGTGATGCACGGTGTCACGTTCAATGATTTCATGACGGTAGGTGCCATTGCGACGATCATCATCAATATTGTCCGTTCGTAGGCCAACAGTGCGGCGTACACGCGCATAGGCCAGCGATACATCCTTGTCTTGTATGGTGTATGAACGCATTTCAGAGAAAGTGTTTTCTGCTCCGTTGTAGCGATAGGATATGTAGGCACACCGCTGACCGCTTGCATTGAAGCAGTCGGTGCTATCCAATCGGTTCATAGCATCATAGTGGTACTGCTCAGAAGCGTATGGAGCCGAACCTTGCACAGGCTTCCCATCAATGCCGTAGAAACTACGTCTGATGACATTACCATGACTGTCGAATGTCTCTACACGGCGAGCATGTCCAAGCTGTTGGTGTGCGGTCATACGCTTGCTGCCGGAGAGACTATAGTATGTACACGTCAAATCATTGTCCTTATACGCCCTCACCTCCACCATACTCTCCATACTAAATGGGTCTAGGTGGAATATACTGTCAAGTGTACGGTCTGCATTGTAGGCTATGCGGAAACCATAGCAACCTATGTCATTATATTGTGGCGAGCCATGTTCATCGTAGAACATGTATTTAGCCTCTAAACGGTTGAGAGCAGGATTATCACTTGAGCTTAGAAACACTTTCATGCGGTCGGCTCCATTGTCGCGTACTCGCAAGGGCAATCCATTGCGGTCCACATATACAGCCCAAATAAATGTATTGTCACCACTCTCTTGCACAAGCGCACTCTGCTCCACTGAATGATAATAGTTGACGGCATACAGGAGCTGGTCGCTGGAGTCGTAGTATAATTCTCGGCTAACGGCTGCATCTGAAGCATCGTTCTCGGCAAAGAAGCGAATGCTTCTTACTTTCATGTTCAAAGCTGCGAACTCACCAGCCTTGATGTCGCCACCCTCCATGTTTCCAACTAGAGGAGAGCGGAAATTGGGCTGTACAACATCTGTGCTGCTACATACCTCCACAATGCTGAAAGGCCGCTTACTGCTGCGACCATTGCGAACAAGACGGTAGAACACTGTTCGCTGGCCACGAGCCTGCTCGTCCAGCTGCGGACCAACTCCCACAGGCCATCCATTCTGCCGTGTGAATGAGGCATAGTACTCTGAATACTCCCATTGGTTCCAATAGGCATTGAAGAGGAATGCAGCCAAACCAACAACCACTGCTGCAGCAGTCCACAGCAGTATGCGGCGGAAGCGGCGACGCTCGCGCTGCTGCTGCATGATGAGTTCACGCCGCTCAGCCTCCATCCGTTCCTTCTCCTCCTCCTGACGGCGGTGTTCCTCTTCCTGTTGACGCAGCTGTTCACGTCTGTCGCGGTGAGCCTTCACCACAGGACACAGGATATCATGTATGAGCTCTATGCGAAGGTCTCCACCATAGTTGAACTGTCTCAGGATTTTCTTGTTATCGCAAAGTTCACGGATAACTTGAGCTGGCATACATCCTGAATGCTCTGCATCAAACACCGTCACACTGTCGCGGCGTCCTTGTCCGTTGAGAAGCTTGTCTTCAAGATATTCCACCGTTTCATCGGGCAGGTCAGCTATGGCATCAGAATAGAAATCAGAGATAATCTCACCTCCCTTCTGCTCCACGAGGTCGGATGTGATGACATCTGAGGGATTGGCATCGTAAAGACGGTTGAGGTAAAGCGACAACACTGCCGAATCGACTTCCAGTTCTGGCACTCCATCCAGCTCGAAGTCAGTATGTCCTGTCACCTTTTCAAGTATGAGCTTTGCTACGGATTTACTGATTAATCCAGGTATAGGACGCATTATGATTTGAGCGGCCTGTTCCTCGTTGATGGGACGCAGGTTATAGCGGTTCTGCTTCAGCGACGGTATGGCTGCCGTGTGGTACTCGAATTCCGACAGGAAGTCCTCACGTATGGTGAACACGAAATGGATGTCATTGTCCTCTACATATTCTGGAATATCATGAGACCCGCTGAAATCGAATGATGAGAACAGGTCATCCATGCTGTTGGTATCCACAAGTTGCATCTCGTTACTGCCAGTAGCAGGCTCAACCACCTCAGTCTGCAGATATGTCGGCACAATGTCGTTGAGCAAATCGGCCAATTCGCGGAAGAAGCGCTTCCTGCGTGACGGTTCATCCTGCAGAGTGAAAATCTCTTCAAACTGGTCGAAGATGATAAGCAGCTTTATGCGTTCCCCAGAGCCATCGTGGAATGTATGACGGTGGAAGAACTCATAGAGCGACTCTCGCTCCACATCCTTGCAAGCAATAACCTCGTGTAACCGTTCCTCACCTATGGACATTCTTATCTGCGACAGATAGGACTGCGGTTCCTTATGTGAGAGTCGCACAACTATGGGCAGATAGCCATGTCGTCTCGCTGCAGGTAGTATGCCGGCATTAAGAATTGAAGACTTTCCAATACCCGACTTACCGTAGAGCAGAGTGTCAACATCGTTGACAACGCATTGTGTGAGGTTGCGTATGTCATCGTCGCGTCCATATAGTACTTCGCCTTCCCTATAGGACTGCAGACCCAACCAGGGGTTCTTTCTCTTCTGCGTTTCCATGTGCTTGATGCTTTATTTCGATTTGACTGCACAGCAAGGCTGTTGTCGGGTCAGTCTTGATTCATGGTATGTGTTATTTGCGCTGCTGCCTGAGTCACATTGTCCAGACCATTATAGAAGATGGCATTGTGTTGCTGCATTTTCTCTGGTATGTTGGCACGATAGAAGTCGAAGCCCTGCTCAGCCAAAGGGATGATAAATGTACGCCCCATGCTGATGGCCACCTCGATAGCCAAATCCCACTCATTGCGATATACATGTGAGTCACCCTTTTCGCGTTCTATGTTCTGCGACAGTATAGGAACAAAGTACTTCGTGGTGCGGATAGCTTTGCGTATCTCAGCCATGAAGTTGCCGCCACTAGTGAGGTTATGCTTATCAAACCAGACACGCTTGCCCTGTGTACGCAAAGCATCGTATAGAGCCTCGGCCACCTCCTTATCGGAACGTGAGTAGGAAATGAACACATCCATATTCTCTTCCGGGTGGTCAAACTTAACCTGTTCATTCTCTTGCAGTTTCTTGTCCAAACGTGTGATAATCTGGTCAATGACATCGGAAGGGTTCTGTCTAGTGAACGTCTCGGTTCGCTCCATGAAGTTGATGAGAGAATCGTCAATACGGTCGTATGCGAGCATACCTTCACCAAGGTTGTTTTTACGCATGGAGTACCAGATGAAGCGAAAGAGCCAGTCACTGTAGTTGTTGCCCAGCATGAGCAGGTACTTGTCCTTCAGTTCACTGACCAGGTTCTTAGGACGCACACGGCTGTCAGTGGAAAGCCACGATGAGCAGAAATCAAGCATATCAACATCAGTCAGGACATACTTGTGTGCACCTTCTCCCACCTTGCCAAACATATAATATATGGTAGGCTTGCGCAGGTCGGCACTGCTCTTGATATCATGGTTCTCCGACGGATTGTTGTTAAAGCGCAGCACTCTGAGGTCATCCTTCCACACCTCCTGCATGGTCTGTTCCACTACAGGAGTGAAGCTGGTTGTGATGACGAACGGGAACTGTCGTATGGAGAGGAGGCGTTTTAGGCGCTGGGATGCGGGGAAGCGGTTGGAGGCAAATAGCTTATTGACCTGATAGTATATGTTGTCCTTCTTATTGTTCTTGGTATAATCGGGATCGAAGACTAGTTCGGAAAAGCTTTTTGGCTGGGAGGTGAGATGGAAGCCACGTGCGAGTCCGTCCACAATGAAGTTGTGGAGGTTGACTGGATTGTCTATGAGCATGTCGGCTCCAACAACGGGAATGACATTTCCGTCTATTACCTGCTGTATGAGTTTGTCCCATAGTGGTTCGTCGCGGTCGCCATCGAAGACGTTGGCATCCCAGTTGAAGGACATGGCGTCGAGGGAGTTAAGGTTGATCTGGTCCATAGCGAAGGGGGGTGTGGGGAGTGAGTGGGATTGCGGCAGTGCCGCAACAGACTAGGGGGTTAGTTGGTGATGAGGGAGCCGTTGGGTGCTTGTCCCTCGGCTGTGACGGAGAGCGTGGCTGTGCGGCTGCCATTGTAGAACTCTATGTGGGCTGATCCGTCGGAGTCGAGCTGGAGGGCGGGGTTCCAATAGAGTGTGCGCCGGTGGTCGCTGGGTGCTGGAGGCTGGTGCTGACTGTAGTCGGGACTGTAAAACTGGTCGGGCGATGTGAAGCCTGGGAGTATGTATCTGCGGTCGCGATAGGTCATGCGCTCGCCACCGCCTTCGTTGCGTTGGAGGTTGACGGTGACGGATGGCTGGTTGTCTTGGGAATAGGCTTTGTTGCCTTCGAGGCGTGGTATATAGTCTGTGTAGATGTAGATGCGGTCGAGGTTGTATAGGTTGTTGTAGGCGTTGATGGATTGGGGTGTGTGGTTGAAGGTAGAGTTTCGTCCATCGTATCGTACTTCGAGGTTGTAGTTGCGCTCGAGGTTCATGTCGCCTATGTAGTTGCGGGCAATGGACTGTACGAATTGTGTATGTCCATTGTAGTAGGCTGTCATGAAGCCTGCGTCGGAGACATCATTGAAGGCGACGTAGGCATCACGTATGAGTGCGGGCTTGGTGATGTCGAAGCGTCGCAAGCCTCTGCGGCGTCCGCTGACCTGTACTTCCTGAATGGTGTGTGCCTTGGCTGCGTCGGCAGATGCCCAGGCAAAATCATCCTGCTGACCAGCGCCCTGGGGGGCTGCGGCGATGTGTGACTGATGGAAGGTGTAGGGCTTGACAAATCGGGGATAGGGGAATGACAGGCGGACGTAGTACTCGGGGTAGGCTTCTTCGTCTCCGCTGACCCAGATGTGGTGGCTGTCGGCTTTCCACTTGGTGGTGTCGCTGGCTGCGAGGAAGAATACGCAATAGCCTCCGATGTTGGGTGTGTTGATGCGGAAGTTGCCGTTCTTGGTGGTGACATCGCCTTCTATGGCTCCGCTACCAGGTTGTGTAAACTCGGCATGGACGAGTACTTCATGTCTGAGATTGCCCATGTTCTCATAATAACGGTCGCGCGCCATTGAGCCTGTGATGCGCTGGCTGCCTCGTGGCACGATGTCCTGCTTGGAGCTGGCCACGACCTCGGCGAAGACGTCATCGTTGCTGAAGGAGCCTTCGTCTTGGGCTTGGGCGTAATCGGAAGTGCCCTCTATGCCTTGGAGTCCATTGTCGCCTATGTCGCTGGTCATGAAGGCTTCATGGTCGGCTTCGACCTGCTGGCGCGTGATATCTTCCTTTGCAGTTCCCTCATAGCGATAGACGGTGCCTGTGATTACCTGTGTATATTCAGCGGGATGGCTTAGGGTGAAGGCCTTGGGTGTGGCCATAGTGAGCCAGTTGAAACGTCGCCATCCTTGTGTCATCATCAGCAGGTCGAGAGCTCGCTGGTGCTGGGCGTCGTCACTCTGGAAGAACCATTCGGGCTGTGGGACAAATCCTCGTATCTCACTGGCTAGGAGCATCTCGGTGAGGATGTTGCCGCTGTCGTAGGTATAGTCCTGGAGGGTGGCATTTCGGACGGCGATGCTGAGGGTGGCGTTGGAGAGGTTGTCGGCATTCAGGTCGAGCTGTATGGGGGCATAGGGATCGTAGGTGTCTTGGAGGCCACTGACGGTGAGGCGTGAGACATAGTTGTCTGAGTTGACAAAGAACAGGCGGTCGGCCCATACACAGCCTGTGCTGTCGAATACTGTGAGCTGATTGACTCCTGTTTTGAGTTCGGAGGCTGGAATGACACAGGACTGCGCCGACTGGAACTTCCGGACCACGCCCTCGTGCATGATGGTCATGCCGAGATTGCGGCTGGCAGCCAGGCCCCGTGGCTGGATGTGAATGTTCCAGAGTGTGTCCTGGCGGCTAACGTGAAGTGCGACGCCGTTTTCTGGTATGTCGGCGAGTCGGACGTCTGAAGTGCCGGCATAGATGCTGTCGCTGCTAGTGAAGACTGCCTTGTAGCTGTGACGGGCCTGAGGAGTGAAGGCCACAGAGCCTCGCCCTCTGTTTTCCACTAGTGCTGTGGCTACCGACTGATTATTGTCGTCATAGATTATCAGCTGGCCTTCCAGCCACACTCCGTCCTGGGTTGTGGCCTCGAAAGCCACATGACACTGGGCTCCAGCGACGAGCCTGCCACCCTCGGGATAGCAGCTCAGTACTGGCTTGTCGGCATCGGGGTCTTCCTTCATTTCGCGCCGAAGCGGACGCAGCATCATGTCGTGGAAGTACTCGCCAGCATTATTGGGTCTGTCGTAAACGGGGAACACACGGCTATAGAGCTTGTCGTAGTCGCGATAGTACTCCTTTGCGAGACCGCGAGTGAAGAACCACTGTTCGGCATTGGAAGTATGGGGATGTTCGGTCACTCCCCAGTTCAGCTGCCAGCGGGTGTAAGCTCGCAGCTCGTAGAAACCTCCATAAAGTGAAGTGTCGCTAAGAGCTATGTTTCCATAGCCGCGTCCGTTCTTCATCTCTATGAGTTGCCGTTCCACAAGATATCCGTCGTTGTTCAACAGCTCTACGTACAACACTCGGCTGATGTTTGATGGTAGATCCTTGTCGGTGCGCCGAGTATAGGCGGCAAACCATATGGTATCGCCCAGGAAGTAGGAGGTGTTGTCCATGTGGAGATAGACTTTTTCCTGCGGTATAGCAGTGCCAAAACGGGTTAGTCGGTCGGCCCAAGAGGCTAGTGACACGTCCTGTGATTTAGCCACTAAATTCCAGCACACCAAGGCTATCATTGTAGTTAACAACAGTCTTGCTAAATTGTGTTCATGTTTCATTGTTCCTTTATAATTCCGAACTCCTTTAATTGCTGCCTGCTGATATATGGGTTATGGGTAACAGTTCCTACGATTAATTCCATCAGTTCATCATCTTCAATTTTCCCACGGAACGTAGCTCGGTTGAACTTATCCTTATGTACAGTAACAAGATGAGAACAATTTACAAAAGAATCATGGCGCAGGAATGGTAATTGCTGTTTTGATACTGGCATCAAATAGTCCGTTATGTATGACGGAAGCTGAAGGTTGACTTTGGAGTTGATGACAATGCCTCCTATGACATTTCCATCTTTGTCAAAGCCTAATACAATAAGGAATTTGTCACGCGAATCCTTTCCATCTTTTGGCGTGATACCTTCACTTTTACTTAGTGACACAATATGTACATCACCGACAGTTATGGTACAGCGCACTAAGTCATCTGCCTTGTTGCCCAACAGGTCTCCTAATGTACTCATGATAGTGCGTTCTCTATTTCTAGGTTCTCCCGGATATACTCTATCATATTGTCGGTTGCCATTGCATCACGCGACATACCTATAACATCCATGACTTTTCTTCCTGGCTTGTCGGAATTAAAGGCTCTGTGCCACTCACTACCGTGAGACTTTTGTTTAAGCGTGTTGTAGGGTAAATGAGCATTTTCAGCAATGGATTTGTCAAGTTCCTCGATTTCGGATGGTGATAGATAATCAAGATTAGCCTGACGTTTTGCAGAAAGCATGTAGTACGCATCACTATCGCCCCTTACAACCACCTCCTTAATTAAGCTTTCAAGTTCCTTGTCACAATGCTTATCCTCTTTGATGCAGTTATAAAGGATGGAGGGAACTGGTCCATCAGGCAAGGCACAGAACTCGTCAGACGTAATCCTTAGTCCGCACTTGGCAAGGTGTGCGATATTTGCGAAGTAGATAATCTTGAATACGTGATAGTAGTCAAGACCATTAGTTTTGTTCAGTATGTACAAAACAATTTCCGTCAGTTTCCGCTTCTCGAAGTTGCTCATTGTCTCATTAGTATTATAAATGTTAGATGCGCAAAGATATACAGCTCTAGACAATAATACAAACTCACAGAGTAATTTAACCTAAAACGTGTTAAGTTTCTACCCGTTTCCTTTGCATCAAAGTAACAAAGCGTTATTTTTGCGGCGTGAATGCTCCCCTCATGGGGCTATGCTGGCAGCGGTTGGCATTGTTTTTGTCGTAATAATAAACGAAGCGTTATGCTCGTCTTGCATCATGAAACCTGAGAAATTTCAAGTACAGCAAGAGAACATGATGGCTTCCATGCGTAAGCGTGGACTATGAGCCATATCTCTTGTACAAGGTTTTCTCAGGACCCCATGATGGAGAAGTGGATACAGTTCCACGCTTCACTCATATTAACCGCTCTTTGAGGAACTGAAGGGGCAAGATATTCAAAGTTCACATGAAACAATCATTACGCTTTGTGTTGCTCGTTTTCGGGCTTGTTCTCAGCCTTGATGTCTGGTCGCTTGACTATGAGTCATTCATTGTTGATGGCATCGGGTACAGTATGTTATCTGAGAGTGAAAGGACGGTAGCTGTCACAGACTATGCGCAAGAAAGGCAATGGGTGGAATACGCTCCTGCAACAAAAAAGCAAGCACCGAGAAGAAATTCAATTGGTACTTGGATATATGTATATAAGGATATAACATATAGTGGCAAAGTGGTGATACCAGCTACTGTAACTTATGACGGGATTACGTACACAGTTACGAAGATTGAAGATGGTGCTCTTGCAAATAATAATAGCAATGTAACTAGTTTGACTATTCCTTATAGTGTCAACGAATTGTCACATTGGGACTCTTCACCTGAATCAACCAATTCTTTGAGAGAGTTAATTTTCGAAGATGGAGACACAGAAATAAACTGGGATGACTGGATATCCCCTTTCGATGGTCAATCAATAGAAACTCTGTATCTTGGTCGCAATGTGAATATATCTGCATTCACCCCATATGGAACGAGTCTGAAAAAGGTGACTATAGGCGATAAAGTCACCTCCCTTTCAGACCATTTATTCGAGGAATGCAGTCTTTTGAGAGAGATACATTTTGGAAAGAATATAACATCTATGGGGGTTCAGGTCTTTGCGTTATGCACATCTTTGACCGAGATTGACCTAACAAGTAAATTAAGCACAATTCCCAATAGTACTTTTTATGATTGTACTTCATTGAAGACTGTCATCCTTCCTGAAGGACTCACATCAACAGAAGACTTTGCTTTTTCAGGTTGCTCAAGTTTAACTTATATAAATCTACCACAAGGTCTTTCTTCAATTGGTTGTGACTGTTTCGAGGGTACAGCCATCACTCAGATTAGAGTTCCAAATAGTGTAACCTTTATGGATCATCGTGCATTTGACGAATGCACACAACTCAAGGATGTTATTTTTGAGGATGGTGACATTAGTTTGACTGTATCAAGGGATAATTCAGGATCTGACATGTTCAGTAATTGCCCAATAGACTCAATCTATATTGGTAGAAATATTGCTGATTCATATGGATATTTTCCAGATATCAATATAGAATCTCTTCGTACTCTTTACTTTGGTGATAGTGCCACCAGATTGGGCTGCTGGCGTGGAGCTACCAACCTTTCCTCGGTTCATCTTGGCAAGAACATTGCACATCCAGAAGAGTATTCCTTTGCTGAATGCACCTCACTAAAGCATATTGAATTTCCAGAAAACTTAGGCGCAGTCTTTTATCGCACATTCTATAATTGTACTGCATTGGAGAGCGTTGTCTTGCCCACAAATGCTGAATATCTTGGTGGTAAACTGTTTGAGGGCTGTACGTCATTGAAGAGTGTAACCATTCCGGGTAAGGTTATAGAGATTGGGTATTATGCCTTTTCTGGCTGTACAAGTTTGGAAACGGTTGTGTTTGAGGATGGGGAGAATGACTTGGCTATAGAAGCCGACTATTCATCACGTGACATCTTCTGGGCCTGCCCTCTTGATTCCGTTTATTTAGGAAGGAACATTACCAGAAAGGCATCAGGTACATATACTTGTCAGCCATATTTCCCCCAATGCCTGAAAAAGTTGACTATAGGCAGTGGTGTTTCCAAACAATGGGATTCTTCATGGTTCAGTTACTGCACAAATCTAAAACACATTTATCCTCTTTGGGATAAGCCTATAAAAACGAACAAAGACATGTTCCCCAATAACGTTTATACGTCTGCAACCCTTCATGTTCCTGGTGGTACGATGAAGAAATACCAAGCGACATCAGCATGGAGCAAGTTCGCTAATATTGTTCCGACAAGCATTGGAGTGCGGTTGACGGCAACGGAAGGCGGAAACCTAAAGATTGGTGACGAAGTTGTAAGTGATGGAACTAAACTTTTATTGCTGAAACCGAACAGTACCCTGACTTTCGAGGTAACGACGAAAGATGAATATTTCCTTGAGAGCTTGACGATGAATGGTGAAGATGTAACTGCACAAGTTGTTGATGGACTATTCTCCACAAACGACCTCTCGGTAGATATAGAAGTCGTTGCAACCTTCACCGCCAAGCCTTTCTACGAAGTAACGGCAGCAGCACAGGAAGGTGGTACAGCCGTCGTAGGCAGTTCCTCCGTGATGTGGGGTCATGGCACAACTGTTACATTTACAGCCAATGAAGGCTATGAGCTGGTAAACGTAACCGTAAATGGCGAGGACAAGATTAACGAAATTGTCAATGGAATACTGACGCTACAAGATATAAAGGAGAATATCGTTGTTGCGGCAACATTCGAGAAGTTCCGCTACGCCATAACAGCCACAGACAGCGAGAACGGCAGCATAGGTCTGTCAACCTCAGAAGCAGAATGGGGTGATGACGTAACAGTGACATTGACGCCAGATGCTCATTACGACATAAATACAGTGATTGTCAACGGTGAAGACTACACTACTGCACTCGTCGGCAATCAACTAACCCTGCACAACGTAAGGAGCGCGATGAATGTTGAGGCAACATTCAGTATTCAGAAGTTCACCGTTACGGCCTCTGCCAACGCAGGCGGCAACATCGGACTGTCCGCAGCTAACAACGATGACGAGAACATGAACATGACTGTAGAATGGGGCAGCAGCGTAACTGTAACTATTGCAGCTGACGCGGAATACGAACTTACGAACCTATTCGTGGATGGCGAAGACGTGAAGTCTCAAGTGGCTGGCGGGCAATATACTATTACCAGCATAGAGAAGGACATGACTATAGAGGCTGTGTTCAAGGAGATTATGGAGATAACACTTATCGACGGCAAAGACTATAGCAGAAACAACAGCAAATACTATGAGACGATAAACTATGTTCGCATGTTCGACGACACAAGCTGGCAGACCTGGTATGCGCCATTTGACGTAACGCTGACAGACGAGGTGATGGAACACTTCGATTTCGCTAAGTTTGCAGGCACATACACCGACGATAAAGGAAGCTTCTACATAACAATAGTAAGGCTGAAGGACGGTGACGTAGTGAAAGCCAATACTCCATACTGCATACAGGCCAAGATGGCCAACTCCACCCCACAGGTTATCACACAAACGGATGTCACACTGGAAGTAGCCGAAGAGAACAGCTTCTATGTACTCTCAGCAGAGAAGAGAATAACATTCCAAGGCATATACACCAATAGAGCTATAACTGAAACTGATCAGGATGTCTATGCAATGATTGGAGGGCAGTACCACAAACAGTCATCAGATAACTCACTTGTTCCCTTCCGATGCTTCTTCACAATGGAAGACCGAGAAGATAACCCATACGCGGCTACACCAAACCCAGCAACAGTGAAGCTGATGGTTGTGGGCGATGACGATATAGCTACCAGTATAGGCGAAACGTATAATAGCACATCAGCAAACGGTACATATTAAGTAGGTAATCAAAATTAAGCTACATGATGCAAGTACTGAATAGACAATCCCTTTCCGATATCTGCCAACGCTCTGTTGGTAGCATAGAAGAGGCTGTCCGTACTAGCGTAGTCTTGTGGTCTGATCCATTTGCC
>JAFZQR010000035.1 GCA_017620295.1 Bacteroidaceae bacterium | reverse complement strand
ATAGCTATCGGGCTTTGGCTTGTTATGCAGCCTCACCCACGGCTCCGTGCCTTGTATGTGGTTTCTGTACGTCAGGCCAGATGTTTGCCGCCAGCTTCTTTCAGATTCCGACTCGCGACGGACACCCTTGCTCTTGGCTAAGTGATTCCCGCTATTAGGGCTCACTCGGGACTTGCACCCGTTAGACAATGCTCATGCCGAGCATACAAAGAAAAGGAGACCGAGGCGCGGGTCTCCTTTCTGTTGTCCTTACAAGAGAGTGTTCATCAACAATGTCAAGCCTTGGGCGGGAAGCCCGCTGGAAAGCCTGTGCTGCGCCTCAGATGATGTTTTCGGAAGCTCGGCGCACACGGTCTGCAAAGTCGCAGAGTGCGCCACGGAGCTGTGCTTTTTCCTCTGTGGTGAACTCACAGTGGTTGCCGCGTCCGTCCACTCCGTTCATGCGCTGGTAGAACCAAGGGACAGACTTTGGGAAATAGTCCTGGGCTATGTGACGCCAGCTAATGTGTAGGGCGATGTCGCGCAGTTGCTCGCGCATCGGTGTGGGTTGGGTGGTTGTTTCCATTGTCTTGTGTGATGCTATGAAAGATGGTTTCGGAGAAAACCCCGCCGCCGCGAGCGGCGGGGCTGTCTGCCTTAGATGGTCATCAGCTTGTTGAAGCAGTCCTGAGCATGCCAGTCAAGATTGAATTGCCCGTTGGGGTAGCTGCTTCTAAAGTTGCGAATGGCGAGGATTAGCTCCCATTCATCTTCCGAAAGGTCATGTTTCATAGGCTTTCCGTTTTTGTTTGACATTAAGTTGAAGATCTCTTATCCTCTTGTAGGACACTGCAAAGGTAGATATTATATATTATACACACAAGCATTTGGTAGAATAATTTATATCACGCTCACTTTTTTAACACTTCGCGTCGATGGAATGGCCAAAATGCCTACCTTTGCACCGTTCAACGTGTTACTTGACACGACAATTGTTGAGAAAAAACGAATAGGAAGCCCCTGCATGTGACGTGTCGGGGGCTTTTTTATGTTCTGCAACATGTTTCGCTAAAGAAGTGCCAATCATCCATCGCCAATTGCCAAAACATACCTACCTTTGCGGCATGAAGAAAGAACTTCAACATCTTATAGCGAAAGGAGGCATTATTATGTGTACACTCAATGTCTTTGCTAATTTCGTTTCCAACGGGGCAAAGGTCTTGCACGAAGCCGCGCAGGGACGCTATACCAGCGAAAGTGAAAGCATGAGAGCCATTCGTGCGGAAGTGTTTGGCCCTGAAATGACCGATGCCGACAAAGTGCGTCACGACTGGCGAATGATAGGGCGCGACGCTCGCGCCGCAGTTGAAAAGATTGAAGCTCATGAGTAAGAGAACTATCAACACAAGAGAGACACAGGTTGCCACACATGGCGGGCTTGGGCATTCGCTGGAGCAGAACTACACCATTGATGACAGCGTGATACCATCTCCGCAGGAGTTGGAGCAATACAAGGCAGTTGACCCAAGGTTCTTGGACTATTTCTTTGACACCGCCAAGAAGGAGCAGGCTCACCGGCATGAGATGGAAAGCCAAAAACTCAAGTTGATACGCAAGTCCGAGGGACGTGCCGAGCGCATTAACTGGTGGGGGATGTTTTTCGCGTTCCTCTCTATTGTAGTCTGCATGGGCGTTGCGGGATTGGCACTATACCTTGACAGACCTTGGTTTGCCGGTATTTTTGGTGGATTTGGAATCATAAGCATTGTATCCATCTTCGTCTCGGGTAAAGAGACTGCAAAAAGAGAATAGGATTAACCCACGCGGAACCCCTCAGCCCGACACTTGATGCCGGGCTTTTTTATGTTCTGCAACATATTCCCGCATTTTTCCCCCTTTCCACTTGCACATCCCGAAATTACACCCTACCTTTGCCACCGCTAAACAATCACAGAGCTGAAAGCTCCAAGGGCGGTGAAAGACGCCCGAGTAACAACTCAGGGCATTTTTTTATGCTCATACTTCCGAGGCCTGCCATAGACCTCACTACACCATTAGCGGTGGCCACCCAGCAGAAATAAAGTCCTTGGACGAAGTCTGTGATTGTTTAGCGACAGGGAAGGCTGCCGCTTTCCTTGTCTATAGGGGGAGATGCTCCCATCCGCGAGGACGGAGAGCCTTGGTTATTAAATGATGCGTGGGCTGGTCCACTCTCCCCCACTTCTTTGAGAAACAAACCGCACAGGGCGGAACCCTGTATAGCTAAACAATCACAGCATTATGCAACAGACAATCAAGGTGGGGCAGTTGGTTCAGCCCTCGGCGCTTTCCAGAGTGATGGCAGCCGTGAAGAACCTGAGAGTGATGACGTGGGAGGAGCTGTACGAGCTCAAGGACGCAACAGCCGTGGTGGCAATGTCGCTGCTGTTCGTAGCTCTGTTCCTCGGACTGATGACAATGGCAGCTGCGCTGCAGGGAGGTGCGCTATGATGACCTACGAGGAGTACCAGGCAGCCATCATCGTCAACATCGAGGCACAGCGGGAGACGCGCCGCCAGAACAACGAGGAGCAGCGGCAGCTGCAGGAGGAAATGAATGCCCGCTTCGACGATGCCAAGCGACGCTACCGCGAGGAATGCGCCATGCTCTACAACATGCAGCGCGAGCGGGCGCAGGCCATCAGCCAGAAATGGAAGGCAGAGCGCGTGAGGCTCTTCACCGAACACGCCAAGGTCGTTGACCAGTGGCGCAAGGAGCATGGGATTTCTACCCCCCCATTTGTCGAACTGCCCGCAGGAGAGCGGCCTAACGATGAAGGAGGAGCCGAGCTATGAATAAGCCCATACAACTGACCCCGGAGGCCGTGCAGGCCGTGAATGCCGACCATATCATAAACCATAACACACACAGATAATATGAAAGACGAAGATACAATCCATGCAGACAAGATTGCCGTGACTATAGGAGAGAACTCCATCGAGCTCACAGCTCAGATGGTGGAGCAGCTCGGAGCCCTGGCCGAGGACGACTGGGCAGCCGTGCGCGAGATGCTCACACTGCTGGACTCCGTGTCCACGCAGCTGGCCATACGCGACAGCTTCAGCCCCAGCCCCGAGGGTAAGGCGGCTGCGCTGCGCGTGGTGGCCGACATGAAACAGTTCTTTTACCCAATGATAGGAGACCAGATGTATGGACAGTTCAGATAAGCGCACACGCAAGGCACAGGCCAAGGATGCCGGTGCCGACTCCGACAGGGAGCTCTTCAAGCAGATCATTGAACACCAGCACATGCCCCAGGACGAAATGCCCGGCCACGATGCCACACGCCAGCTGGCCACGAGCAGCGACCTCCAGTACCGCTACCGCGATATGTGTACGGTGAGCGTCTCCACCGTGGCCGAGGTGATGATGGAGCTGGGCTACAGGTTCACCTTCGTCATGGGGCTGCCCTACTGGGAACTCTATGACCGCATAGAGTAGCACGGCCTGCTCTATACATTCAGACTTACTCGTTTCTGTATATTCCAGGGCCGCCCCGCGTCGTGACGATGCGGGGCGGCCTGCTCTTTGTGTCCCACGCACGATGCCGGGCCTGTACCTATCTTTGTGGCACAAACCAACAAGCAACCATCCTCAATGACCCGACAGACCCTACACAAGAAAGCCCGCCAGTGCCACGCCTGCAAGCTGACATTCGCTGTGTCGTTCACCGTGGCCATACTGCTCATCGTGGCAGGCTTCATTGTGCCGCCCATGGGCATCATCGACGGATCCGTGCTGACTGCGGTGGGCGAGCTGGTCATCTTCCCTGCCCTGGCCTTCGGCATGAGAGCCGTGGAGCTGGGCTACGACCTGCGCCTCGTGCGCGGCACCACCAGCATGGAGTTCAGCAGCAACACCGAACCAAACCCAACCACCGCCGCCGATGAAAGACCATAACTACCGCCATGCCTGCACAGTGCTGGCCGCGCTGCTGCTGGGCTTCCTCATCATCGTCGTGCGCCACGAGCAGTGCCTGCTCGGCGACCAGCAGGTGACACCCCGCGTGGAGCTGCGCATAGACACCGTCTGGCTCCACGACACCGTGACCGACTACCGCCCCGCGCTGGTGGCCGACGTGCCGCAGCCGCTGCCTGCAGCGGTCGATACTGCTGCCATACTCGCGGCACACTTCGCCGCCCGCGCCTACGCCGACACGCTCCACATAGCAGACGTGGCCACGGCCTACATCCTCGACACTGTGAGCCAGAACAGCATAGTGAGCCGCAGCCTTAGCTTCGACGTGGCGCAGCTCGCCGTCACGGCCACCTGCCAGCCCCTGCGTCCGCGACCGCCGCGACTGTCGCTCTCTGCTGGACTACAGATGGGCCGCCACCACCTCGCGCCCTACGCCGGGCTGCGGATGCGGCGCACGGAGATAGGACTTGGCTACGACGTGCGCCTCCACTCACCTACCATCACACTCAAATACGACCTCTTCCAATGGCAATAGCAACATCACAACTCGATGCATCCTACTTCGTCCTCGACCTGCCCGATGTTCGCTGGACAGGGGCGCAGGCCGGAAAGCGTGTCCGGGTGGTAATCACCCCGCAGAATGGGCAAGCCGTGGAGTTCTCGGAGTCGTATGTGGCCGATACCGACGGAGCAGTGACGCTGCGAGGGCTGGCAGAGCTGGTGGAGCCATACGTGAGGCCATGCCCCACACCGCTCCGTCAGGATCTGGTCACTGGTGCTGGTGTGTGGCTGGCTACGGTGGTGCGGGCAGCTGTGACAGTACAGCTCTACAAGACTGGCAATGCCACCATCCAGCCTACTTTCCACACCTATGCCTACTACGCCTCGCGGCGCACCACGGCCAAGCCCGGAGCCACGGCGATGTGGCTCACACGCTACACCGAGCGCACCATCATACCTGCCCAGCCCATCACACTGTCGGTGCTGCTGCAGGGCGCACTCTCGGCAAGGCTTCTGGTGGAGGGGCTACAGACCGACGGCACCCTGGCAACAGCCACAGTAGCCCCTGACTTCTCGGCAGCCGACGGCAGCAGCACGGCCAACGCTCCAGCCTACGCCGCTGTCGTCCACTACTCACTGGAGCAGGTCGCGTCACTGGCCGCAGTGGGGCAGGTGAAGCGCATCACGGCAGAGCTGCTGCGATCTGGAACGGTGGTGGACAGTGTGACTTTCCATGTGGACTACTCCCACCACGCCCAGCAGCGCATCGTTGCGTTCACCAACTGCTACGGGATGCTGGAGACGGAGGCCTTCACTGGCATAGATGACCTGACAACGGAGATGGATGCCGAGTTCTCGTGGATGGAGCGTGAGTACCAGAAGACCTCCACACGCGAGGTCACGCAGCACCGTCTGGCAGCCCGCTTCACCAGCGACACCCGCCGCGACAGCCTGCGTGACATCACAGCCTCGCCCGAAGTGTATCTCATACACGAGGACGGCATCAGCTGCTGGGAGAAAGTCACTGTGACAGCCTTTGAGATGACCGACCACAAACCCCGCACAGCTCCGCAGACAGCATACCTCACGCTGCGTCCCGCAGCCATGCATCAGGAGGAGGTGGCACGGCGCGGCAACACTGACAGCGGCCATACCCGCCACCGCATCTTCGACTACACCCACGACTATACGTTCAATTAGAGAGAAAAATGAAAGTGTGAAAAATGATATGGAACAGCAGAAACAACCGATAACGCGCCGCCAGATGCTCGACGAGATGGATGTGCGCTTCCGTCCCGACGGCACACGCCGCATCTTCAGCATCAAGTTCGTCACGGCAGAGGGCCGTCTGGTCTTTTTCCCACAGGCGTATGCCTGCGGTGCCGGGCGTATGAACAACAAGGTCTATCGCGTCCGTGGTGTCCAGGCATGCACATGCAAGGGTGAGCCAGAGCCGGGCATACATGTGTTCCCAGTAAGAATCTACAACATCATACAGTACAATGGACATCCTGTTCAATAGAGAGGGTACACCCCTGATGATGCAGTCCACGGAAGTGTTCGGCGAAAGCACTGGCCGCCCTGGCAACTACGAGGCAAGGAAGCGAGACATCCTCGCCCCCTTCGAGAGCCAGCACACGTCCTACCTCCAGTGGCACGGCCATCAGATACTGGAATGGGGGCCAGACAACGACTTCCCCCGCAACTCGGCCAAGGTGGTGAGCGAGACATCAGTGCTGAACACCGGCCTGCGCTTCCTCCGCAACCTCACACTCGGCCAGGGGCTGTTCGCCTGCCGCGTGGAGGGTTACGACGACAAAGGTAACGAGCAGCTGAAGCCTGTCGATGACCCGGAGCTGGCGGCACTGCTCGGCAGCCGCATGATACGCCGATACACGGAGAATGCAAGCCGTGACTACTTCAAGTTCGGCTGTTCGCCTGTGGAGCTGGTACCAGACATCAGTGGCAAGCGCATCATAGGGCTGAACGCTGTCAATGCGCTCTATGCCCGCTTCACCGTGCCTGATGCCGTGGGTCGCTCACGCTGCATAGTGTCGGGCTGCTGGCCGTCACTGCCCGGTAGCGTGGAGAGCGACCGTCCGAGAGTGCTGGATGCACTGATGGACTATGACCCGCAGCTGGAGTACGATGCGCGTTTCCTCGGCGGTCGCCTGAAAGCACCTCTCATCTACGCCCTTCGCGACAGCTGGAGCAATCATGATGTCTATAGTGAGCCGGTGTGGCTGCCTGCATACATTCTGGGGTGGATAGACATTGCCCAGCAGGTACCCAAGTTCCTGAGGAAGGCATACGAGAACCAGATCTCGTGGAAGTGGCACGTGCAGATACCCTACTCCTTCTGGGACCGGCGCTTCCCCCTTCAGGACTACCAGCAGAAAGGCATGGACAGCCGCAAGGCCGACATCCAGAAGTACATGGACTCAGTGGAGAAGAACCTGTGCGGCGTGGAGAATGCCGAGAAGCCGCTGATGACCATGTACGCCGTCAACGAGGCCAACGGCAAGGTGGAGGAGGAATGGAAGATCCAGGCACTCGACAACAAGTACAAGGGCGGTGAGAACCTCGTCACGTCGGCGGCAGCCAACTCCGAGATACTCTTCACTCTCGGCGTGAACCCCAATGTGTTCGGAGCCGGTATGCCAGGTGGCACATACGCGGGGAACCAAGGCGGATCCAACATACGCGAGGCGTTCCTCGTGAACATAGCCAACGCATGGGTTGACAGGCAGAACCTGCTCGATCCCATCTACCTCCTGCTCCACTCCTGGGGATATGGCGATGACATACAGCTGCGCTACCGCAACACCATCCTTACCACCCTCGACACTGGTGCAGGTACCAAGAAAACACTATCATAACCATACAATACACCATGTTCTTCAGCAAGGAAAACTTCGACTCGCAGTTCAGTGGTATCCTGCCAGTAAGCCGTGCCCTCTCCTTCGAGAAGGTGCAGAGCTCGCTGCTGGCTGCCGATCAGCTGTACCTTATGCCGGTACTTGGCTCGCAACTCATGGCCACCATTGAGGGTTACTTGGCAGCAGAGCTGTCTGCCGGGCATGAACTTGCCGCTGGGCAGAGGTCACTGCTGCGGCTGGCCCGCACGGCTGAAGCCTACCTCGGACTGTTCTGCGACTTCGACGCTCTGCAGCTGCGCATCACCGACCAGGGCTTCCAGCGACAGCAGACCGAGAACTACGGCAGTCCCTATAAGTACCAGGAGGATCGTTTGCGGCACACGTTCCAGACACGCGGACTCAATGCCATAGACCAGCTGCTGGATCTCATTGAGGCCACTCAGCCTGAGGGCTATGACTCCATGCCGTCGTGTGTCACCACCAGAACAGACATCGTGCAGCGCACACGCGAGGTCAACGCCGTGCATTTCATCAATAATTCGCGCCTGGTATTCCTCCGGCTTGTACCCTGCCTCATGGCCGTGGAGCGTACAGCCCTGCAGCCACTCATCGGGTGGCGGCTCTTCACCGCCCTGAAGCAGGCTCTGGAGAGGGATGCAGAGGGAGTGGACGGCAGCAGATGGGAGCAGCTGCGACGTGCCTGCATACCATTTGTGGTGAAACGCGCAGTGGCCGACCTCATCCGTCAGACCGGCACCCTCACCGACCGTGGTCTCTACTTCGAGGCGGTCACCGCACAGGCGGGCCTGACAGCCGAGAACGACACATCTACGCCTGCCACCCGCCGCGAGGCACATGACATGGCATCCATAGCTGATGCCGATGCTGTGCGAGAGGCTGATATCCTCACCTCATACATCAGTACCGAGTGGTCCGAGTACTTCCAGGGCCGTCAGAGCGATACCTTCAAGCGCGACAATGACAACCGCAAAACATTCTGGGCATGAAGCATCTGGACATCAAATACAAGTCTTGGGGTATGGCCAGAACGGTCAGTGCCGACATCCCCGAGACGCTGTCGGAGGCCACCACACAGCAGTTCCTGGCATTGCTCCTGCTGTCACAGGAGTCTATAACGGAAGAGCGGTTCTTCAGGATGTTCTTCGGCATCGAGGAGAGAGTACTCGCGCTGCTCGACCCCTTCCAGCTCTACACACTGGCAGAGCAACTGCGCGGACTCTGGAACATCACCAAGACCGACCGCTTTTTCATCGGCAGCTTCCACGTCGATGACCTGACGTTCCTGGCTCCATCACGGCAGCTGAGAGACATGCCGTTCCAGCAGTTTATGACCGCTGACCAGTTCTTCCAATGGGCGGGCTACACTGGCAACGATCACTACTACTGCGCCATGACCGCCGCGCTGTACCTGCCTGAAGGAACTGACTTCTTCCTCTATGACCATGCTGCCATGACTGAGCTGCTGACCTCATGGGGCGATCAGGCTCTGATGAGGGGTATTGCACTGAACTGGTCGCTGATACGTGTGTGGCTGGCAGAGGCCTATCCGCATCTTTTCCCGCAGCCGGAGCAGTCTGTTGCCACCGACAGCGGCTCTGTACCCAAGAAAACACGCCCAGGCTCATGGCTGACGATATTCGACACGCTGGTGGGTGATGACCTGTCACGCATCAGCACCTATCCACACTTGCCGGCGATGGATGTGATACGCATCCTGAACCGACGCATCAAAGAACAGAAAAAGAACCGTACATGACCCCGTTCCAGACCTACATATCCCAGCTGTGTACCCGCCACAAGGACATACGACACTCAGCCGACGAGACTCATTTCGCCTGCTCGGCTGACAGCGCACAGACTGTCATGGCACAGCAGCTGCACTATCCCGCAGTGTTCCTCGACGAGGGTGACTTCACCATAGGAGGTGAGACTGGTCAGATGGCGCAGCGACGTGAGTGCTCCCTGACATTCGTGACTCATGTCGCCGACAGCGGAAGCAGCGAGGAGGTGCAGGCCGCCTTAACGATGACTGGCAGGCTGCTCCTGGATTTCCTTTCAAAGATCGTAAGCGACCGTAGAGAAGCCAAGCGTGAGGTGAGGGGCATACAGCTGGTAGGGGCAGAGGCACACCGCGTGGAGCTGGAGGGCGCAGGCCTGTACGGATGGATGTTCTTCTTTGCTAACGAGACACAGCTGCCACTGTGCCAGACAGACAACAGCATCTTCGATGATTGATAACGCTACCATAAACCAGCTGCTGGCCAGAGCGGGCGTAGTGGCCAACGAGACAGAGGACAGTGCCAACGATGCCAACCGCATCGGAACACTGTTCGCCGACATTATACGTGCCCTGTCCATGAGCCTGACCGAGGAGGAGCTTTCGGAACTCATCGCCAAGTACGGCGACAAGCTCTTCCTCTCCAAGGTGAAACCCGACGCGGCAGCCGGACGGATCACCATGTCGGATGGCATACAGCTCGGAGAGTCATACGTCAGCGGACTGGCGGGCAGGGGTGGGCTGCTGGACGGCAGCGGCAGGGGTGAGATGCGATCGCTGCGCCTATGGGAGTGGCTCGAAGTGCCGGAGCTGCGCTACAACCGTACGGAGGTGGTAGTGGGCGACGAATGGCAGAGTCCTGGAGGGGGTATTATAGAGAGCGTCGATAACGACAGCCATACCATCAGGCTGAAGCTGGAGCAGGGAGAGATTGGAATGATAGACGTTGATGACCTCTGCATGGCTTTCTGGCACGATGAGGACAACCCGTCACTGAACAGCAGCGACAGCTACGATGACGGACGCAACAACCGTCGAATGGCTGGATTCGCCACCTGTTACTTCCTTCTCACGGCAGTAAATGGTAGCAACAACGGCGAGGCTGAGTTCGTGCTGCGAGGGGTGTCGGATGCCTATCCTGTGGCATACCTTCCACAGGTGGGGATGCACTTTGTGGTGTTCGGCAACGTCACTAAGCCGGAACGGCAGCAGTCGGCCTACCGCACACGCACCTATACACGCTTTCTCCATGGCGTAAACACTTGGGAGTTCACGGCGGCTAATGTGGTCATGCAATGGGGGGACCTCTCCACGCTGTCACTCCTGGGGCTGAACATGCAGGGCTACTCAGCCTACATGCAGAACATCTATGTGTCTGGTCACATTGAGGACGTGGAGGTAAGCGGCGCACACATCGAGCTTCAGCTGCAGTCCGGAGGATGGGTAGATGCCAGGAGCAGCGAGATAGTGAGCTTCGTGTGCCGTGACAGCGTAGGCCGCGACATAACTGGACGGTTCACCACATGGAGGCTTACACGCGAGAGCGGCGATGACGCAGCCGACGCAGCATGGAACACCCTGCACACCTCTGTCACATCACCCATCACACTCACCCGCAGCGATATGGGCGAGTATTGGCATGTGCGGCGTACACTGTTCACACTCCAAGGTATCAGCCAGAGTGAGACGGTGGCGGCAAGCTTTGCAATTGGTGTAAGAGACTATCAGGAACTGCACATCGAGTTCGTGCCGAGCCGTACTGTTGTCTATGCCGATGATGTCGATGTGACTGTGGAGGCAAGGCTGTTCTACGGCGAGGAGGATGTTACCGAGGAGCTGCTCCTGCGACATACAACATCAATGAGCTGGGCGCGGGACTCCGGCATACAGAGCGAGGACAACGCCTGGACACCGACACTGGGCGCGGCTCGCAACATACTGATCATACAGCATGGCCACAGTCATTCCAGGTACGATTGCGGCAGCCAGTGGACAGACAGGTTGCATTGTGTGTTCGCCTTCACGGCTGTCATTCCATCAGGCGTGAACGAACAAAGCCGCCTTACAGCACAGCTGCCACTCGGCACATAAGAGAAAATGAGCATATTGTTTAACTTCATAAACCTTTAAGAACTATGGCATACCACATTCTTGTTCCAAAAGAACTGATTGAACAGCGGCACGTGTTCCCCGACAACCCGAAAACGGCCGATGGACGGACAGTTCTCAGCATCCGCGACCTGAGCTACACACGTTTCTCCTACGGGCAAGTAGAAATCGTTAATGATGCGGACCTCGCCACGCTGATGGCCACACCGGAAAACAACTAAACAAATCCACACTATGAGCAAGACAATCTCAAACAGATTTGCCCTGACTGCTGTCATCAATGGCATGACCCTGAGGGCGCAAGTAATACGCGACACAACCAGTGCCGCTTTCTTCCAGTTCTACGACAAGGACGCTGCTGCATGCATACCTGACTGGAGCAATACACCTTTCGGCCCGAATTTCCACGTGGAAGTGACCGATGCCAAGGGTACGGCATACAACCCCGCCAACCTCACTCTGATGTGGAACGGCACCGCTGTCGCCTTTGGCTCGGCAGACGGTAACGGCGTGGCCTACAATACCGATGGCGTACTCGACTCCGGTACTGTGAAGACGTGGACGGAGAACTCGGTGACATACTTCCAGCTAGTCAAGAACATCTTCAGCTCCGGGAATGATGATAATGACCAGTTCTATGTCACAGGATCAGTGCGTCTGCAGGGAGGCACCATGCAATCGTTCCGAACTGAGACGGAGAACGTTACCATCATCAAGACTGCAAGCGGCGGCACAAGCTACTATGTCCACGTGGAGGTCACGGACATCCAGACGGCTGGAGGGACAGGCACATGTACGGCGCATCTGTTCTCGAGTGCCACAGGACAGGAGGTCACATCGGGACTGACATATCAGTGGTTTAACATGACAGGCACCACAGCAGCTGCCTGCACCGCACAGAAAGGCTACTCCGGAATGACAGGAAAGACGCTGACAGTGCCGGAAGGCGAGGTCAACGGCGATGAGCTGTTCCGTGTTGACATAACTCTGAATGGCAAGGTCTATTCTGGCTATGGCCAGATGCACGACTGGAGCGACCCATATTTCATTGCCTTGGAGGAAACGAGTACCAGCCCAGGCCATAACTATGGATGGGTGGATGAGGACGAGACAGTGACTGTCACCGCATACATAGTGGACAAAGAAGGAACGGTTGTCACTTCCAGCGGCCTTACTCCAGCTTTCACCATCCTGGATTCCGGCGGCAACGCACTGACGGCGGGATCAGGGTACACCGTCAATAACACCTATCACTCCGTGACATTCACATACGCACAGATCGTGAGTGCGGGCGGATGTGTAACGGGATACGCTACAGCTGAGTCATAATAGAAAAGAAAGAAAAATATGAGAAAGAGAACAAGCGTCCTTGTGCTGACAAAACCGCTGACTGTATCTGCGGTGATAGCCGTTCCGGCTGGCAGTACAAGACAGGTATATGACAATTCCACGGGTTTATACACACCCAACAGATCAAGCAGCCCTACATCCCTCGTTATACAGGTAGTATATACCGACCCGAACACTGGCAACACAGGTAATGCCGCCATAACGAGCGTGGAGTGGTACGAGGTGAGTACGGAAGGGGTGCGGACACGCATCGTGGCAGCTAACCAAGGCTATCAGATAGCAGGAACCAATGATATAAACCTCCTGGTTAAGAAAAATATTCAGGAGGGGCAGAGCGGTATGGTCATTGTGGGCGTGGCACACTACACTAACCCCAGCACTGGTGTCAGCCAGGTGATAGAGGCTTCGACCTCGCTTACCACTGCTGTGTCGGCAGTGTCGGCTCTGAGCCTTAACATTGAGCCTGTGACCGGAGACACGACGTATGCTGGGAGGGTCTGTCTGATAAACCCAGTGTTGACACCGCTCAATGCAGCAGAGACAAACTGGAAACGCAAGTGCAGAGTGCAATTGCGTGACGGAACAGTGGCTCTGGCTGATGCCCATACCATAGGGAGCAGTGCAGACGCCGCCAGGACAGGCAATGCCTTCTATTTCTGGTATTACCGTCAGAACGGACAGCTCATACGCTTGATGGAGAACAACGACTGGTTCGAGGCTGAGTACTACACGGACGGTACCATGTCGAGAGAAGTGACAGTGGACCTCGCGAAAATCAAGGAAGTGGAGTTGGTGTGCAAGGCTGGATACATACCATATGGTGAGCTGGAGGACTATACAGATGGTGCAGGTCTGATCCTGCCATCGAAATGCTTCCTCGGATACCTTCAGGAAGAGTTCAAAATGCGCGTGGCTCTGCCAATAGTGCAGCGGGCAGAGGTGATTTGCCTCTCACACCCGGTACTGGAACGAGGTGACATCGGCGACAGCTCAGTACATATACGCCGAAGGTTGCTGTTGACATGTGGAGGCAGCGTAGTCAACGACATGACACTGTCCAGCACTCCACCTTGGCCGGATACCAAGGTGGATAGCCTGTTCGATATCACATGGTACGCCGTGCTTGACGGCAGCAGTGTCGCACTAGGCACGGGAGAGTTCCTGAATATCTCAGGCAGTGAGCTGCTAACGTTGCTGCGGTCCCTGGACAGCTCGATCACGTCCACGTCACTCTCAGCCGTAGGTTTTGAGGTTGAGTATGAACCCAAGTACCCGCTGCTCACAGGCAATAACTACGTTGAGGGTTACACCAAGAGTGAGGGCAGCGGCCACACTGCCAGCAGCAGTGCCATTGTGCCAGTGACCAAAATCGGGAATAAGGGATGGCTGAACAACATGGATTTCTTCCTGCTTGACACCACGGACAACGCAGGAGTGGATACAGAGCCTCTGATGTTGCGACGGAACAATATCCTGAGATTCGCCGGTGGAGGATGGGCACCTGTGGTACATATCTCTGCGGCACAGGCTGCAGATGCCACCCTGCAGCTTTTCAGGAAGACAACAGCTGGAACCTATCAGGAGTATTGTGCTGCTGGAGAATATGACGCGGAAGAGTATGTAGAGAACGTGCTGCGAAAACAATACGCAGGTACTCTGACAGGATGGAACGGAACGGAACTCTACAAGTCCGACGGAAACGGCGGCTATGTGGAGGCACATACTGTTCTGCCTTGGGAAAGCACAGATGACAAATGGACTATCGGCATAGGGTACTCACAAGGATTGTATCTCCTCGACGGAGTGGAAGGCGCAAGCGGCACTGTGTGGAAAGGATTGTTTACAGATGTCACCGAATGGGATGGCATAGACATGACTCCGTATTACCTCGCGCCGACTGCTGTCAGTCCGTGTCCTGTGGCTACAATAAGAAATGGCGGTCGAACAAAGACACGTAACATGTTCTATCTTACAACAGGAGACACGAACTGCCAGGGCGGTTCTTCACTCGTCGGAAGCACGATGTTTAGACAGAGTGGCCGTACCTATCCGCGTGTCAATGACATGACAGCTGTTACAGACATGAACTATGCCCGCAACAACAATGCCGTGGCATCAAGCCCGGTGCCGTTTGCGGAAGGAGGCTACCATGCCAGAAACACGCTAATCACAGCCATAGAGCTGCTGTACAGCCGTAAGAACCCCTTCCGTGCTTCGCAGTTCGGAAGTGGCATCAGCTCCAACGATGATTGCTCGGACAATGTCACATGGCATCAGAACGGCGGTATCAGGCACAGGCAACAGGGTAGTTCCTCCTACCAGTACCAGAAGTGGGAAGCTACGCCGTCATTCTATTATAACGCATCAGCAAAGAGCAGCAACTGGAGTAATATGATGAGCCAGTATGCCCCTAAGGAGCAATGCATGGAAAGTCAGCTGGCGGCAAGCTTCGCAGTGGAGTTTGGCTTGGCGGCAACAACCGATGCTACCAGCCCTGTTTTGTTCACCATGTATGGAGGACATTACTACTATATGAATGTCAGCGATGCACGCAAAATGGCTGAAGGCTATATGAATGTCCGTGTTTACAAGCAGATGGAGGATACCCTTACAGTCTATAACGCCTCTGGTACTGCAATGACATGGGAGGTGTCCGTAATACTCCGAATGAGCCTTTTCGGAGGATTGAACCTGTGCGGCGACATCTACGACTACTGTCAGGGTGGAGCGGAATGCATCGGCAATTGCACGGTGGATCCTAATACGAGCCGAGCTGGTAACAGCGTGGATTGCTACCTAATAACAGATCAGTCAAAATGGGTTAACGATACAAACATAACTATTGATAGCGGTGCCAGGTTCGCTATTGAGAATTCTGCTTATGCCATACCTCAGGGGAGCTACACTCAACTTGGGAACGGCTATTACAAGAGTCGGCTGGCTTATTCTCCAATGAAGCTTGCCAATGGTGGCGATATGGCAAGTTGGCAGTGCTGTTATGGCTATACTGACAATTATTGGGGAACCTTTGGCAAGCGTTCCAGGATTGCCCTGCGTTTTCGCGGTTATGCGAGCTCTACGATTTGCTCGCCCCGCTATTGGTTTGCGTCCAACAGCGCCTCCTTTCCGAATGCGTCCCTTGGCGGGTCGGCCCAGGCTCGTATTAGAATGCGCAGCTGAGCCGCAGGCAGCGACGCAGTCGCAATAAAGCCCACGCAGTGGGCGGCCAGAGGATGTGTATTCTGCATGGTGGCGGTGCAACTGCTGCCATGCAGAGCATAAAAGACGGCTCTGCCGTCGAAATTTTTTTGCCATAAATTGCCCATACCCCAATATAGCTGTACTTTTGTGCAGTAAATCCTTCTGGTGCCCTGATAAACCCGGCATAGGGACCGTGGTCAATGAAGCTGGGAACGGAGGTTGAAAAATGGATGTGGCCATATGCCCTGCGTTTTCGCGGTAATGCGAACAATACGAATTGCTCGCCCCGCAATTGGAATGCGAACAACAGCGCATCCAATACGAATGCGAACAATGGCGGGTCGGCCCACACTTGGAGATAACTAGTCATGGCTGCATCCAGCCCGGAAGTGGCAAACATACAAGACCCATTGGGAGGCGGCAGTAGTATCATACTGTGACAGGTAGGCTTCCCTAAGCCCAAGCCTTGAAGTGCAGGCAAAGAGCGATGTATATAACGGAACAGCACATAATCGAAGCTGCCTACGACACATTCAGAGGTAGGCACACATCGAGACCCGTCCTTGATTTCAAGCGAGATTTCGATGCAAATGTACGGCTCTTGCTTGATAGTTTTAATGACGGATCCTACAGACAGCAGCTACGCTATTACAAGAAAACAGTTGTGAATAAGAACCAGAAAGTAAGGCATTGTGACGCTCCTCTTTTCTATACCCTGCTTCTGGAACATTTGTGGCTTATTCTTATACGTCCAGCATACGATTTAGTTAACCCGGGGATTGCCAGAAACTGCCTTCCACAACATGGAATTACTGCCAAGGTCAGGGAGTATTCAGTTGTCAAGGAATGCAAAAGGCTGTTCTATGACTTGCGTCACCTAAACTGGCTGGTCGATATCGATCAGAGGGAATGCTACAGACACGTGACCATTAAGAGCTACCGCAAAGGTATGAAGGCCATGCGTGACAGGGTAATGCAGATGGCGATAACTGGGCAAAAATCACAACTCATCCATAAGGAATGGCTTTCCTATGACTGGTGGAAGTGGATAACTGATTATGGTGAGGAGGTAGGTTTCGTGGAAGGCAAGCTACCGGTTGGCACTCCTACAAGCCCATACATACATCAGATAGTGATGTTGGAGTTCGACTGGTGGATGGTCGCAAACTTCGAATGGAGTATCCGATATGCCGACAACGTATTCATAGCTTTGCAGACAAAGAAAGAGGCACATAGCGCACTGTGGCGTGTGAAGCAGTTCTGGTGGTACATGCAAGGTGTAAGAGCTAAAAGACAGACAGCCCGCATAGTGGCTATCGATGACAAGGGTACAGATATTTGCGGATATATCCTGTACCGCTTTCCTGGTAAGACGGCCACCGATCATAATAAGGGATTGACGCTAATAAGGAAGTCCACGCTTAATAGTGCCAAGAGGGCAGACAACAATCGCTCATGGGCAAGCTACTTTGGTATGCTGCAGCATGCTGACACATATAGAGTAATGCAAAACATTGAAAGAGATATGAAACTCACACAGCTTACCGCGAAAATACGCATTGACCGCGAGATGGATGCCAAGAACATGAAAATGCAGGATGTTCCGGCATTACACACTCTCACCTTGTATAAGTATGAGATCAGACAGAACAAGGGTGAGGACAACTGGATAAAGTGCCTGATAGGTACACCTGAGATCAACAAGGAGACGGGAGAGTCCACGGGCAAGACTCTGGCCTTTGAGTTCCATGGGAACTATCAGGGTATCATAAGGTGGATACGAGAGCTGGAGAAGATGTATCCAAACAAGGAGTTCCTTCCTATAGAGGATGCACGTATAGTGAATGAGTGCGGATACATTTTTGAGGGAAGTACCAATCAGCTTATATACATTGAGGAGGGAGAAGCATGACCAAGAAAATAAGTGCAAGGTTCTCACTGATAAAGGCTCCTGCAGACGGTAATGGCATAGCGGATGTTTATTCCTACTTTATCGCTTGCACCTTGTCGCAGGGAGTGACACGCAGCAATCCGTCCACGGGATGGGTACAGGGCGTGTTCCAACAGCCTACTGCCGAGAAGCCATATGCTTGGAAGTACACTAAGACAACCTACACAAAGGCTGGAAAAGAACCAGCCTACTCCCCATGCGAGCTTATTTGTGTGTGGCAGACGGGTATTAACGTTAACCTGCTGGAAAATGCTGGTTTCGACAGTGAAGAGGCTATGGGCGAATGGAGTAATAGAGGTAGCCGTCTCATACCATCGATAACAGGTTTCACTAAAGCGGCTGTAGCTACAAGCGGATATATTACAACAAGTAATAGCGACAAGCTGCCTACATTCAGTTTTGTCACTACTTCTGGAACAGCCGGCAATGCGTGGCCAGAGATCATCCCTGAAGGATACTACCTTTGGACGAACCTCACGCAGTACTATGTGAAAGACGGAAGTGGAGCGACAGTCACTGTGCAGAGACAATACTGCCTGAGCAGCAGCGCAACTACTCTTTCTGATGCTACATCATGGACCTCCGCAAGACAGACACCGTCCGCGTCAAAGCCATATGTCTGGATGAGGGACTATGTGGCTTCCGCGACCGATACAATCAACATCGGACATTCTGATAATGTTAACCTGTTCCTGACATATCAGCGGTCATCAGCGTATGGCGGTATAGATGGCATAGGCAAGATCGTGTCTGGTACACAAGGTCACAAAGCCTTGCTCAGTTCCATAGACCTTGGCAGTTACAATACTGCGGGAAAGGAAATAATGAGCCAGGCACTGTGGTCGGCCGGCGACAATACACGGAGAGCCTTGGAGGAAAACACGTGGTACACTCTCTCTTTCTGGTGCAAGGGCTACACAGTAGCCACAAGTGGAAATACGGAAGGGGCTGTAGACCAGGGTAAGCATCCGTCTTTTAACACTTATGTATATGGCGGTGTAAAGGACGGTGTCGATTATCAGGCGATAAACACAGGTGCGGGAGTGTATGTTGACGGCGTTTTGAATAGCTGGCCTGGCGCCGACGGAAGTGCCAGGTGGGAGGCAACGGCTACGTGGGTGCGTCATACCTTCACATTCAAGACAAAAAGCGAGCTGAGTACCTTGGACAAAAAGCTGCTGTTCCGCATGTGGCCGACTAGCAGCGCATCATACAGAAGCTACTTGTATATATGCATGCCTAAGCTGGAGATTGGTATGCAGGCAACAGGCTTCATTGACAATGAACAGGACTATGTGGGACCTCCTTTGCGCATTACCAGATGGGAGGCTGGAAAACAATTCTACTCTGGACGCAAGGGAGAGCCATACAAGGATGCTGTGATTTTTACCGATGGGAAAAAGTACAGGTGTACAGAAACACATATCAGCTCCTCCAGCAACCAGCCTGCTTCTGGTTCGACGAATCAGTGGTGGAAGATTGCATATTATCTGGAGAATGTCTCAACACAACTGCTGTTGGCTGATGACGCGTATCTAGTATTCACACAGACGAACCGCATTTTTGTTCACGATGCTAATGGCAATGTGGCTGCAGGCATGGGTGGCGCGGAAGGAGGCATCAACGATTTCCCTATATGGGTGGGAAAGACATACACGGAAAGGGCATCGGCAAGCTTCAGAGTGTCATTGGCCGGGAAACTGTTTGCGTCAAACGCTGAGATAAGCGGAAAGATAGAAGCTTCGGAGGGTAACTTCGGAGATTTGGTGATTTCCGGCAACGACTTCGTCAGCAAAAGCGGCAAATTATACTTTGGTAAGAATGGCGACGCCTCGTATGATGGATCATATCTGGCAATAGGTACGACACCGACATATCTCCAAACGAATGCCCATATTCATGGAGTGACATATCTGGCACCATACTTTGCATACTTCTCGGCTCCGAATGCCACTGCACTGAAGCTCGTAGGATCTACTGCTATCGACTCCGAGGGTGTTGTGTCGATGACAACAAGCCGCTGCTCATTTCAGATGCAGGCTAATAATCAGACTATGGGCGTGACATATGGTGTCCACCATACACAGATTTACATGTCGTCTTTGGGGATAACTCTTCAATCTGAAAACGCCAGCTGGCGTTATATGCTGCTTATTGAGTCTTCTGGCATCAAAGCTCAAAAATACAATAAGACCACTGGAACTATGTCGGCTGAAACTACACTATACTCATAATAAACATAGGGGAATGAAAATAAACTTTGACAGCGTAAAGGTATATACCAACGTGAGCCACACTGAATTTACAGTGGAGGACATAAGAGCGGCTTTCGCAGATATGATTTATCGAATGGGCCAAGGCGTGGCTGCACATGCCCTGGCATTGAAGATTTATAACTCCAAACCAGACACAGACTACAGTCAGGATGAAGTTCAGCTGATGAAGCAGTTTGCCGGTACATACGGCACACCGGCGTTCATCGATGCCATCAACAGTCTTTCTGGCAGTTGAGTGCCTTGTCCCACACAGCAGCGCATACAGGTGAGTAACTTTG
Source organism: Bacteroidaceae bacterium (assembly GCA_017620295.1). GTDB lineage: Bacteria > Bacteroidota > Bacteroidia > Bacteroidales > Bacteroidaceae > Physcousia. The sequence goes on along the minus strand of JAFZQR010000035.1, from coordinate 52,833 downwards.
CCGGTGAACAAGCAAAGAAAACCACCCGTTTATGTCAAGGAAAATCTCGTATATCTTCGTACACTGCACGGCTGGGCCACAGGAGGCCACGCCAGCCGACCTCATGGCCGAGTTCCGCAGTAAGGGATGGAAGGCTCCAGGCTACCATTACCTCATCACCGCCGACGGTACTGTCCACCAGATGCTCGCAGAGACAGCCGTGGCCAACGGCGTGAAGGGCTACAACAGCCGCAGCCTGCACGTGGCCTACACCGGAGGGCTGCACCTCGAGGACAACCGCACACCGGCGCAGAAGTGCGCCATACGACAGCTGCTGATAAAGCTGCGCAGCCGCTACCCCGATGCCCGCATACTGGGCCACCGCGACATCAGTCCCGACCGCAATGGCAACGGTCGAGTGGATGCCTGGGAGCGCATAAAAGCCTGCCCATGCTTCGATGCCGAGGTGGAGTACAGCGACATATAGCACTATGGCAGCTGCCTGCTGCGTTTTTCTCCACGCAAAGCTTGCACATATCGGGGATTATTACTTTCTTTGTGCATCACAATAAAACGAAAGCTACACTCTGCTATGATGATGTTATCCATCTTTCCATTCTCACCCATGAGCTTCCTGATTGCTATGGTCATCATAGCAATAGCAACCGTCTCTTCGCATAAGAGTGAGGAACACAAAAGTAGGAAGCAGGTATGGACTCCTGAGGACTGGCAAAAGTTCATGGCAGAGCGACAGAGAAGATTGGACGAGCTGTCCGACAAATAAGCATAAAGTCACAGGCCACAAAAGCGCGTCCCATCCGGGTAAGGGTGGGACGCTTTATTTTTGCGGCATGAAAGACCAGACCCCACATCTTATAACCGCCGCTGAGTTCAACGCCCACGTACGCCGATGGGCTGACGAGATCAGGGATATGGCAAGGGCTACGCTGGCCAGCAGCACTCATTCCACCGGGCAACTGCGAGATCGCTTTGCCTCATTTGTCGATACCAGACGGCAGTACAACGACGCAATCGGGCAGATGGAGGAGGTGGCTGCATACAAGGTGAAGTTCGGCTTTGACCGCTATGGCGTGTTCCGGGCCTACGGCGTGGGCCGGGGATGGGTCAGGATAGGAGGTATGCTGGTCCGAGGTTTCCGCGCACGGTCGGAGAGGGAGATCAGGAACCGCACTTGGAGTGTATATGCAACCGAGCTGCGGCGAAAGGGGGAGAACACCCGCGACATAAACAACTTCAAGATCTTGTCCGGGAGAGAGGCTGGACGTGTGCGCACACCGCTGGACTGGCTGGATGGACACATCAACCGAAGAATCAACGCCCTGGCCGACCACGTGCAGCAGTTCTACGGCGACGTGGCCATGAAGACATTGCTCGAGGAACTGGGGAAGATAAGGATCGTCAAGAGTGGTAACAAGGTTTCAATCAGATAGACATGGCGAAGACAAACAACAAGGATGTACATCGCGGCGTTGTGCTGTACCTTGATGGCAAGGAGGTGATGGCCAACGCCAAGCAGATACGTGCCGAGATGAAAAAGGTCAAGGAAAGGATAGACCAGATGACCGTAGGCTCGGAGGAGTACTACCGCGCCACCATGCGGTATCGCGAGCTGGACAAGATACTGCGCCAGCACAGGAATCAGCTGAAGGCCGTGGACGTGCAGCAGCAGTCGCTGCTACAGAAGGGCATAAACTTCTTCAGGAACTACTCCCTGCAGATCACGGGGGCTGTGCAGGCCCTGACAGGAGTGGCCATGCAGCTGAACAGGTTCAGGAAGCTGGCGGCAGAGCAAGAGGATGCCGCAGCCAACCTGAAGGCTCTCACAGGGTTGGATGATGATCAGATAGCATGGCTCACACAGCAAGCCGAGATACTCAGCACGACGATGGAGAAAAGCGGGCTGCGTGTGCGCAAGTCGGCCACAGAGATACTCGAGGCCTACATGCTCGTGGGGTCTAAGAAGCCTGAGCTGCTACAGGACAAGGAAGCCTTGAACGCCGTCACCATAGAGGCCATGCGGCTGGCCGAGGCTGCGAAGATGGAGCTGAAGGATGCTGTGGCAGGTCTCACGTTGGCCATGAACCAGTACGGGGCCAGCGCCAGCGAGGCAGCACGATATGTCAACGTGCTGGCTGCCGGCTCCAAGTTCGGCGCAGTGGGTGTGGAGACACAGACGGAGAGCATAGTCAAGGCTGGTGTCGCTGCCAGCACCGCAAAGGTGCCGATAGAGCAGCTTGTGGGAGTTCTGGAAGCTCTGGGCGAAAAAGGTATAGAGGGAAATATCGCTGGCACACAGCTGAAGATGTTCCTCCTGAAGCTGGAGGCGGGAGCAAAGGATACACGTCCGTCGGTGGTGGGGCTGCAGACGGCGCTGGAGAGACTAAGTGCCAAGGGCCTGGATGCCGCGCAGATGACCAAGATGTTCGGGCTTGAAAGCTACACAGCAGCACAGGCACTGATCAGCTCTGCCGACAAGGTGCGCTACTACACCGATGCAGTCACCGGCACAAATACCGCCGTGGAGCAGGCGGCAATCAACAGCGAAACAACAGCCGCAAAGATGGCTCAGGTGCGCAACCAGCTTAACCTCACAGGACAGGAGCTGGCCAGGACACTCGCACCCATCATCTCCAAAACCGTAGGATGGACACGAAAGTTCGTCATGGCCATGCCGGCTATGATTGAGTTCCTGAGGAGATATGGCGGCACCGTGGCTTCGCTTGTCACCACGCTTGTTCTTTACAATACCTACACGGCCATTGCCACCAGAGCTACAGCTGCATGGAACACCGTTATAGCCTTTGCCAGAACGCAGGTCACAGGCTATAAAGCCGCGATGGGTGCCTATCGCGAAGCACTGACAGGATCCACAACAGCACAGGTCGCAATGACATCAGCAGTGAAGGGCACCAACATCGTGACGCAGGCTGGCGTAATAGCCGTAGGCCTGCTGAAGGCCGCCTATTATGCACTGTCACTGCAGCTGAACATGTGCGCCCGGACACTGCGGATGGTCAAAGCAGCACTGGCCGAGAGTGGAGCTGGTCTGGCCATCATAGCTATAGGTGCTGTTGTGGCTGCTCTCATAAGGCACAACGAGAAGATGAAGGAGGCCAAGAGACTGGCTGAAGAGCAGCGGGCAGCTGAAAGGGAACGGTACAAGGAATACAATGAGGCTGCTGCCAGGATAAGGATGCTGCGTAAAGAGGCGGATAATTTAACAGCTTCTCTCTCCAATCGGCAGAAAGCCATAGAGGAGCTTCAGAAACTGGCTCCGGACTATCAGGCATCCATCAGCGAGGAGGGTAGGCTTCTTGAGCAGAACACTCATAAGCTGGATGAGTATCTCGAGAGGCTGAAGGCCTCTATCATCATGGAGTCATATAAGACCAAGATGACAGAGCTGCTTCAGAGGCAGATGGAAGCTCAGGACAGTCAGAAGGAAGCCAGTGACAACTACTGGAGTATTCGGCAGGCAAATACGCTGCAGGGATACAACCGCAATAGTGTGACAGCAAGACTGTTACGCATGTTGGGAATGGAGGACGAAGGCCATGCTGGAAAGGTCTTGTACCAGGCCAACAAGGAACTGGAGGACATAAACCTGGAAATTAGTGAGACTGAGCAGCGAATGCAAGAACTGGCAGAGACCTGGAACTTCTCGCTGGTGAATGATAATCATGGAGGTAATAGTGGTGGTGAGGGAGAAGGCGGCAGCGATGGAGGTGGCGAGGCTGAGGAGGAAGAGAAGAGAAAGGAAAGAGTGCGCAAGGCTCTGGAGGACATTGATACCAGGTATGATGCCCGGGCCAACGAGCTGAAGCAGCGGTTCATCGACGGCGACATAGCCACCGAACACGAGTACTCTGCCATGCTACAGGATATAGAGATGGAGAGGCTGAACGCTAAGATGAAGGTGGCCGGCCTCGAACCCAAACAGCGCGAGGAACTGAGGCAACGAGTGCTTGACATCAGGCTACGGCTGCTACAGCAGCTGCGCGATATGGATGATTCCGAGGGCAGCGATGAAGAGCGCAAGCTGCAGAAGCAGCTCCGCCAGAACGAGGACATGGAGCGGCGAAAGCTGGTTGTACTGGAGCAGGCCAAGGCTGCCGGACTGCTGGAAGAGGAGGAGTACAACGAGCGCAAGAGAGCCATTCTGCAGAAGCGAGTGGCCGACGACCAGAAAGCCTACGAGCAGACAGCGGACAACAGACTGAAGATCTCGCGCAAGTCACTGGACAACGCCCTGCTGCTAATAAGGCAGCAGCGGGCCAGCGAGCATCTGACCGAGCAAGAGTACAACGAGCGCATACTCGCGGCCAAGCAAGCATTCTACGACGAAGCCTTGAAGGATCAGCAGCTCAGCACGGAACAGCGTCAGCAGTTGGAGAAAGAAAGAAACGAGCTGCAGCTGGCCGAGACCGAGCGCATCAACAAGCAGTTGGAGGACAAGAACAGGAGGCTGTTCGATGCCTACAAGTCGCTCGGAGAGGAGATAGGCAGCAGCATGGCCGAGTTCTTCACCGACTCGGAGAAAGACATAGGTGACTTCCTGAAGGACATGGTCAAGGCCGTACTTGACGCTGTGGAGAAACTGATGACGGCTGCCATCGCAGAGAGAACCATCTCAAACATCGCACATCTTGGCATCGCGGGCTTGGCAAAGGCTGCTGGTGAAATAGCCCTCATCACAGCTGCCTTCGAGACAGCAAAGGCTGCCATTGGGAATTTCTCCACCGGCGGCTATACAGGGTCAGGGCAATGGAATGAGCCGCGAGGCATAGTACATGCCGGTGAGTTCGTGGCCAACCGCTATGCTGTGGCCAACGACGCGGTGCGCCCGGTACTCGACCTCATAGACCAGGCACAGCGCAACGGATCCATAGCCAACCTCAAGGCAGCTGACATCGCAGCTGCTGCCAGCCCGTCAGCACCTGCCGTTCATACAGCAACTGCTCCCGCCGGTCCTTCCAACAGGAACACCCCCAGCCACGACCCCGAGCTCACAGCAGCACTCCACCTGCTGACACGCACCACAGCCCGCGCAGCCGAGGCCTACCGCGAACCCTCACCGGCCTACTGCTACCTCGAAGGACGCGGCGGCATCAACACCGCACAGGACCTGCTTACAACAATGAAGTCCAACGCATCAAGAAAGAAGTGATATGATCAGACTCGAAATAACCGACACCACCACCGGCGAGCTGTTCGTGCCGCACCTCAGAAACGACCTCGCCTTTGAGATGCTGAGGGAGAACCCGCTGTTTACTCTGCGCGGCGACTACACCTACGACATCGACATCTCCTTGCGCGACCCACACAACCGCGCCATCTACCAGCACATAGACCGGCTCACAGCCACCTCCCGCCCGCAGAACAGGCGGGCAAGGCTGATCTGCGACGGAAGAGTGGTCTGCGACGGCACGGAGGTAATACTGAAGCTGGAGGGCGACACACTCAAAGTGCAGATACTGGCAGGCAACTCCGAGATGAACTACCTCACGGCTGATGATAACCTGCGCATCAGGGAGATGGATTTCGGAACAATACCAAAACCCACTACGGCTAAGGCACAGGAAGTAGCGAACAAATGCTATCCTGATGCAGACTATGTGTTTCCAGTTATATACAAAAATGATGAATGGGGCTTAAACAATGATATAAGTCATAGTGATGGAGACACGCCAGTATATCCCGAGGATGCAACACTGTGGCCACAACCTTTTGTCCTTTACTATGTCGAGAAGTTCATAACGCTGCTTGGCTTTTCTGTTGGCCGCAACGCACTCCTACAGGACAATAGATGGAAAAGGCTTGTGTTGATAAGCGGATACGAAACACTGGAGTATGCCAAGATGCTCCCAGACTGGAGTGCTTCTGAGTTCCTTGAGAACATCGAGCAGTTCTTCAATTGCATCTTAGTGGTCAACCACCTGACAAAGGTAGTGGACATCTACAACCTGCAGAACTGGTATGCACGGCAAACAGCCATAGAGCTGGAAGACGCAATTATCGAAGACGAGTTTGAACGGGAGTATGACAACGCAAGCTCTGTGTTCCGTAACAACTACAGGAACGTGAGCTACGTGCTTCCTGGTGGCGACTACTGGAAATATGCTCATCTTAACGAAGAGGTGGAAAAGCACTGCCAGCATATCTCTGCCAGACCTCAGGAGGCGGCTCAGATAGGCGATGTGACGTGGAAGGTGTTCACGGATCCTGACTATGGTTTCCAGTTCATCCGCCTGAGAGAGGAAACAGAAGGCGGCTATAGGGTATATAGCAAGATGGTGAATCAGTTCGCTCCATACATAACGGACAGTGGGGCTGATAATACAGAAATGAAAATCGTCCCTGCAGAAATACACCTGGACTACATACAAATATACGCGCCTGGAGATAATCCTGCATTCCCAAACTATGGGTATTCACTCTCGGCCAGGCCGCAGTACTATGAGCAAGCCGATAGCACGGACTTTCAGGCGGCAGTCATCAATGGCATAAACGACAATGCCGGCAGTGTCATGCAAGTGGCGTTCTATGCGGGGATGTTAGGCGTGAGGGTTCCGTCTTTGGGAGGCACAGCATATTTCACAGATTATAAGCGGCCCATGTGCTTTGCACAACGCTACTATCTTGAGTTCGGCTTTATGACTCTCACAGAGGAAGAGGTGCCGGGCTTCAGCACAATGACCATGGAGCTTAATGGTGAATATGGACAGGCTGCCTCTGACTTCAGCCAAAAGGACTATGTCGATACAAATCAGCAGCACACAATACGCTTCCGTACAGCGGCCATGCTGGACCCGACACTGCAGTATCTTATTCATGGTCGCCTGTTTGTCTGCCAACAGCTCAAATACAGATTTGCGGATGGACGTCAGTACCCTATCGTGGAAGGTGTATTCTACCCATATATATAAAAAAGGTATAGAAAAAGTCCCACAGGTGGCTCATGCCTGCGGGACACGTGTGTGAAAGATAAGATGTCTAACCTAAGAAAGATAGACTGAGCCTATACGACGGGCAACGTCCTGGCAAGCCTGATTAAAGGTCTGCTTCTGCTGCGCGTTAAGTGTGTAGCGGTGCCCACGTATCTCGTAGCCGTTCAGGCGCTGGTACAGCCACGATGATGACTTCCCGAAGTATACCTTCGCAATGTAAGACAGCGGAAGGAGCGAGTAATCGTCCGAGAACTGAACCTTCAGAGCTTGGATCTCGCGCTGCTCTTCCCCCAGACCTTCAAGGAGAAAGGCATCCAGCTTCGACTGGACTTCGGGGGAGTCGTTCTGCCGTATCCATTCCATAATCTCAGCCTTGCGCGTCTCGCTTGCGCTGTCAGTCTTCCCCATCAGTGACTTGTACTCACTTAATAGAATTTCAATTTCATTCATAGTTTCCTTTCTTTTAATGTACCCTCCACTGAGGAAGGGGGTGGTTTCATTTGTCGTTTCCTCTCTGTTTGTAGAGCTTCTGCAGCTCATCGAGCAGCTCGTCCACTTTCTGCTCCACTTGCCTCTTGTTGGCTTTCGACAGCTCCGACAGGCGCAGATATTCTCGGAGTATCTGCTCGCGGAACTTGATTTGCATTTCTAGAATTTCATCCATCTTCTTTGTCTAAAAGGGTTAAACATATCTTATCTCTTTCACGATGCAAATATAAACATAATATATTTATTATGCAACAAAAGCACGTTGTTTATTTGCATCTGTCACAACTGGCCTTCATAGTTCTTGAGCTCAGGCTGTGCGCGTAGCTGCTCCTTGCGGATATACCTGTTAGTCGTTGCTATGTTACTGTGTCTGGCCTGGTCTTTTGCCACCACCAGCCCCACGCGCTCCACCGTATCAGTTATACCTGTGTCCTTCAGCGAGTAGAACTTGTAGTTCTTGGGGAAGTCGCATGCCTTGCGCACTTTCGCCCAGCGGTCGCGGTACTGCTTGGCCGTGCCCTGCTCCGCCGACGGACGGAAGCCACGGCCAAATAGAAAGTAGTCAGAGGGGTTGTCAAACACGTGCAGATCTATCATCAGGAGGATAACAACAGCCGGAAGCGTGACCTTGCCATCCTTGTGGTTCTTCGATACTGTGCCGGAAATGAACAGCGTCTGCTCCTTGATGCTTATGTCCCTGAGCCTGATGAAGGACATCTCCTTTGGTCTAACAAGAGTGTAGTAATGCACCATGCAGGCAAGCAGGTAGTGCCTGTCATTCACCTGGAGATACTCACGCAGACGCGACATGTCTGTGGATGTGAGAGCCTTGCGCTGTTTGTCACCTGCCCGGAGCTTCTCTATCCCAGCCGTCGGATCCTTGGATATGTAGCCATGGCCCACAAGCCAGCCCGACAATGACTGAAGCCAGCTCAGGTAGTTGTTGCGCGTTGCTGGCGAGCAGCAATGCTCCACATAGCAGTAATCCAGATATTCCTCCACAAAAGTGCGGTTGAACTGGTAAACATACGTCAGAGGAACGGGCATAGTCTTGATGAACTCATCCAGGCGATTTATCCTGCTCCTGTAGTTGGCCAGCGAGTCAGGACGCATTGCGCCGTCATCACACTTCTTCACTATGTAAGCCAGATACTTCGACATCGCATCAGACCACGATGCCATGCCCTTGGAGCCTGATGACTCCACAAGAGGGTTCCAGCCACGCTGCAGCAGAAGCCCAATCTCCTGGCAGAACCTCAGTGCAGCCTGCTTCTGCTCAACACGGTTACTGTAACGCCCAAACTTCTTCTTCAGCCTGACCAGACGAGGCTCACCAGCCGTCACAGAGGCCGGATCAAGCACATAATAGTAAACGTAGGCTGACTTGGCCGTCCTCACAAACTGAGGAAGCCGGAATTTCTCTACATGGTCATAAGACAGTGCCTTACGCCTTTCGCGGGCAAGATTGCCGTTCTTTTCAGAGTGCATTTTTTTGCATTGTTCGCCCGACTGGCAACCAATGCTATTAAACTTACTCGTCTCGTTTCTGTCTCGCTTTTTATAAGACAGCGCGATAACCCCCTGATTTTCATGGTGTTATCGCGCCTCAGTCGGAAAGAGGCGACTCGAACGCCCGACCCCTACGTCCCGAACGTAGTGCGCTACCAACTGCGCTACTTTCCGTTTTTCAGGCTGCAAAGGTAGGACAAATCAGCCATATTTCGAACTTTCGATGATATATTTTGCGCTGAAACATAACTTTTTTTATCAATCCTTTGCATGTGACGTAGTTTTGTACTACCTTTGCACCCGCAAACAACGAAAGACATGCTGGTGTCATAGCTCAGTTGGTAGAGCAAAGGACTGAAAATCCTTGTGTCCCCGGTTCGATTCCTGGTGACACCACACAAGTAAAACGCAGAACTGCAAATGCATTTCTGCGTTTTTCTTGTTTCGGAGCGCAGGCGGCTCGCCTGCTTTGTATTAGATCTATCTTAGAGTAAGCTGTACCTGGCCACGTACATCAGTAGAGGAGGCGCAGACATATGCAACGTATGTGCCGGTCTCTATGTCCCAAGCGTGGGTGGTCTCATTCCAATAGCAGAGGTCGGCATTGGTAAGATGCAGGCTTACATTCTTTGTTTCTCCAGCCTTCAGGTTAACCTTGGCGAAGTCCTTCAGTTCCTTGACGGGACGTTCAACAGCACTCTTTCCCTTTCGGCCAACGTAAAGTTGAACGGTCTCCTTACCTTCACGTTCCCCTGTGTTGGTAACTGGCACCGTGATGTCCCAGCCATCAGCAGTGGAGGTTAGGATAGGTGTGCCATAGCTGAAGCTAGTGTAGGATAGGCCGTAGCCGAATGGGAACACAGTATGTGCGGCACAGAACGAAGCCGTAGAGCCATTGCGTTTAAGCTGTGCTTTCTTATCCTTTGACGACAAGTCAAACCATCTGTAGCCCATGAAGATACCCTCCTTGTAATACACCTGCTTATCCACGCCAGGGTATCCCTCGGCACCATACATCATGGACGGATAGTCGGCCAGACAATGGGCAAAGGTCATAGGCAGCTTGCCACTGGGATTGGTCTTGCCAGTGAGAATATTCACGAGTGCCGTACCAGCTTCACTGCCCAGATACCAGCAATGCACCAGCGCAGCCACCTTGTCAAGCCAGGGAGTGGCATAGGCATTGCCTCCGAAGTTGCATACAATGATATGCGGTTGAATGTCGGCCAGCTCCATGATAAGCCGATCCTGCCCGAAGCTGAGGTTGTAGTTCTCACGGTCTCCGTTCTCACAATCCTGCCTATGGTTCTTGTTCATGCCACCTACATATATAATAAGGTCGGCATCGCGCGCAGCTGCTATGGCCTCATCATGCAGACGTTGCTGCAAAGCAGCATCAACATTGTCAACACGATCGTAGATGGCACGACCACTGGCATAGCCCTGGGCATAGGTGACGGTAGCGGTGCCACCGAATACGCCAAGCAAGGCTTCGAGGGGCGAGATGTCGCGCAAGGTCTTCAGTTCGGAGGAACCGCCGCCCTGGGTGAGTGAGCGCGTGGCGTTCTCGCCTACCACTAGTACTCGTTTGCCAGCAAGCGTTGAGGGTTCGAGCGGCAACAGCCCGCTATTACGCAACAGTGTTATCCCCTCCTCAGCTATCTCACGACAAGCCTGATAGTGAGCCTCACTACAGAGACTACCAATCACCTTCTGAGGGTTCATGCTTGTCCGATAGATGAGACGGAGTACTCGACGTACCTTCTCGTCAAGCACCTCCATCGGAACCTTGCCTTCGTTGATGAGCTGCTCAAAGGGGTCGGCCAAATAGTAGTTGTTGTAGCCGAACTCGCTCTCCCTCAGTTTGCCATCGGTATAGGTTCCCATCTCAATGTCAAGTCCACCCATGACAGCCTGCCATGTATCTGTGGTCCCGCCCCAGTCACTGACCAATGCGCCGTCCCATTGCCACTCGTCCTTAAGGATGTCACAGAGCAGTTCCTGATTATGGCAGCAGTGTATGTTGTGCCATAGGTTATATGAACCCATGAGACTCCACACGTGTGCACGTTTAACTGCCATCTCGAAAGGACGCAGATAGAGTTCACGCATAGCTCGCTCCGACACGTTGACGTTGACAGAGAAGCGGTCTGTTTCCTGATCATTGAGTACAAAATGTTTCATGCAGCACCCTACGCCGTTGCGCTGTGCAGCCTCAATGTAATTGACAGCCATTTCACCCGCCAGCAACGGGTCCTCGCCCATATACTCGAATGCGCGGCCATTGAGTGGAGTGCGAGCCAGATTAGCACCTGGTCCGAGTAGCAGATCCTTGCCACGATAGGCAAACTCCTCGCTTATGGCATTGCCATAAGTACGGGCCAGCTGTCTGTTCCATGTTGCAGCAAGACAAGTCAGTGACGGGAAAGCCACCGCAGAATCGTTGGTCCACCTCGCGGGCGACCATGAGTTCCACTCCAGTTCCTCACGCACACCGTGAGGGCCGTCATCCATGTTGAGTTGTCTTATGCCTAGCCTCGGTACGCCAGAGCTGGTGAACTTAGACTGAGCATGCAGCACAGCAATCTTCTCATGCGTCGTCATGCGAGCCAATGTATTATCAATACGTTCCTCCAAAGGAACCGCGTCCTGTGCGTTTATGTTCACTACCATCAACGTTAACAAAGCCGATGCAAAGATGTGTGCTTTTCTCATGACCGTTTTGAGTTTATTTATCAAATCCTGCTACACAGATAATACAGCTCTGCCTGTAAGACAGAGCTGCATGATAAAGAATAGAAAGGGATGAAGCTATCTACTACTGTGCGCCAGGGATGCGACGAATAGCCTCCTGAGCTGCTTGATTGACAGCCTCGTTTACCTGCTGTGCGCCATCGCTGACAGCTTGCTGAGCTGCCTGTGAAGCCTGCTGGGCAGCCTGTTGAGCGGCTTGCTGGGCAGCCTCTACAACGCCCTCAGCCTGTTCCTGAGCCTGCTCCTGAACATCATCGCATGTGTCCTCAGCATGCTGCTGAAGAGCTGTGGCAGCAGAAGCGGCATCTACAAGAGCGCTAGGAATAATGTTGGCTGCATCTATACCAAGATCAGCCAGAGCCTGCTGGTTCTCCTGAACAAAGCCTAGGATGCTCTGAACGTACTGTGTAGCACCTTCAACATTGCCATTGTTCAGCAGTCCGTTGGCTGCCTCAACAGCCTTTGCAAAAATGCTCTCAACCTGAGTCTTGTCGGCATTAGCGAGCTGTGCCTGCAGAGCTTCTACAGCCTGATTAGCTGCACTCTGAACCTCTGTTGCATCTGTCAGCTGTGCTACAGCTGCAGGATCGATAGCATCAGCAGCCTGCTGCTTGCCACCGCAAGCAGCGAATGTCATAGCCACAGTGGCTATGGCAAGAAAAAGAATCTTCTTCATGTTTGTAAATAATTTTGGTTAACAAAAAATGGTTATAAGTGAATAGTGAGTTTTTGCTTGGTGCAAGTTAATGCTTAGACAAATCAGGTTGTTCTTCATTAGCTGGGCTGGCAGCTGGCTGTTCGCTCTTGCTTCCCGAAGCAGGAGCAGGCTGCTGTTGCTGCTGGCTACCGCGATCCTTGTTTTGTCCACCAGTCGATGAGCCACGTCCCAACTGCTTAAGCTGCCCAGCCAGAAATCCGATTGCAATATTATCGCGGTTGTCTTTCTTCAAATCTGGGTCGTCCGACCTACGCAATTTGTCGGCAATAGCAGCATCGTTGCCTTGTATGGTATTAATACTTTTCATCACCTGTAGCCAGAAGCCATTGATGCGTCCATCGTCCACACCCTCAAACCAGTTGGTCTCCCGCAACACCGCTACCTCGCCATTCTTAATGACGTCATACATATTCTGGAAATGCTTGGACTGTAGTGAGTCCCTTTCCCATGCGTTCTCACGCTTCATGTAGTCAATATCATGTTCCAAAGCCTGCTGGTCAACAGTTTCTGTTACACCTGCCACCTCACTGCCTTCGTTGTCTGTTTCGATGACGTCGTCTTGAACGGCCTCTTCGCTGTCATCATACGATGACGAAGCCTTCTGCTCTGTGTTCATAGGGAAAGGGTATGGAAACTCATCCATTGAAAGGCGTACTATAGCATAGATACCATATACAGCCAACAGGCAAGTCAGCACGAGTGCAAAGATTGCTGGCCACTTCATCCGCTGCAGCGGTGATGGCTCATAGACTACATAGTCATTGAAAGAAGCCCGAGAACGAGGCACATTCAAGCATAGCCGGTTATTGTTCAATGTGGCATGGTATTGATCTGTAAGAATCCTATACTCCTGAGAGGTCTTACCCACGGTCTTGGTTGATTCCACAACACCGAGGTCATCAAGGACAAATGCCACTTTGTAGCCCTTGCTTTTGGTCTGAACTTTAACGCACCCGCCATTAGCCAGTTCCTGAAGCTTAACCTGTACTTCACGTGACTCGAAGTTAGGATGCGTCACAGCCAGTGACAACTCACCTTGCATCGCAGCCGGAAAAGAGACGACATTACCATTAATGCGCACATTGGTACTCGATGACTGAAGTGTGAAATCGGTAATATCCTTCTCTACTCCACCTGCAACGGCTGATAGTTTCACACTAAAATGCTTGGCGAATGTTATTCGGGCATTGGATGCCGGCTGTACCACCAGCGTGTTGCCCTGATATACAGCATAAGGGGTGTTCTGACCAGCTGTCACCTCCACGATGACATCATCAGCTCCAGAGGCAGAGTAAACAAGCTGCACCTTATCATGCTCCAACACCTGAGCCTTGTTGGCTCTCACGCCAGCTGGACACTGCACGACAAACACACGCTGAATAGGAATCTGACGTGTGACATCTGTCATACGTGATGACTGCATGGCAGCTGGCTGCGCAACAGCAGCCAGTGGAATAATGAATATTCGGGAGAAGGCATCGTAGCCTTTCTGGTCAATGAACGTCAATGCCGCATCACGTTCCTCTGGAGATGAGAACGTCCGATAGGCAGATGGCTGGCCAAGTGTGAAAGGATGTACGGGGCAAGGTATTAGAGACAACGCACCAGGCTGCACCACACTATCAGCCAACGTGCTGTCGGTCCAACTCATGGAGTCGATATACTTTGCAGACACAAGGCTGAGAAGCTTGACAAGCTGTGTTCCATCGGCAGGGCGGTTGGAGCCAAGGAAGAGAGCTGCCATAGCAAATCCGCCACGTGTGTCGTTACCATTCTTCTGCACCTGTGCCACCCACCAACCACGAGACGTACACCAGATGGCATACGCAGGCTGGCTCAGCGTGGGAGGGAGTTCACGCGGATCGTTGATGAAACGTTTCCACTCCGTGGTGGCCTCATCCTGAGGCTGTGCGGGATAGGTATAGTAGTGTCCCGAGCCCTTATCTTGAAACTGTCCGAAGACATCAATAATCTGTATTCTGCTATCCATAGGAATGATGAATGACGAATGATGAATGACGAATGACGAATGATGAGTTAAGGATTGAGAAAACTCAATAGGCCTCTATGTATATATCCAGAAGTCAAGATTAGTTTATTAAGCAGGCTGTCGGTGTTGTCGCTTTCGAAATGACATAATTTCTGGGCGAATACATCCCCAAGAGAGAAAGGCAATATATCGAAGTCCTGTACATCTGAATCGTGACATATTTGAGCCAAGGAGTTGCAGAGGGATGGCATATACCTCTGTACATACTGTGTGGCATAGTCCTTTCTCTGCCCTGGGCTACAAGGCATGAGGTCACTCTTGGTAACAAGTATATATATGCCATTGGTTCCCCGGCGAATAATCTTGTTGTCGCGCAGGTAGGTCACAGCGGAGGCGAGATAGTTGTGCATTCGCAGGCCATCCCACTCCTTCATGTGTTCTCCGTAAGCGATGATGAAGAAATGTATCTTGCGGTTATGAGAGTCTGCCAGATAGGAGAGCGTATGCTTCAGTGCCTGTTCTTGAACAAAGTTCTCCTCGGGGATGTTATTCTGCTTGCGATACAAAGCCCTGAACACCTCACCCGCGAGATCTATACACGCCAGCGGATGCTCATTCCTTTGCCTGTCACGAAGGGTGAAAGCCATCTCCTGAATGGAATAGTCAGGCGTTCCCTGGGGCAACACACAGATGCCATCATTGATGAAGATATTGCTCAGACGATCCATGTAATGTGCACCTTGGCATGGTTGCTCTGTAAGAATGCCATAGTGAAATGCAGCACTCAGCAATGCACCCAACGCACAGGTCTTACCGCTGGAAGGCGTTCCCCAGAAATAGACCTCTGTGGTGTCACGCTGCAGCTGCTTTGGTGCATCACTGTATGGTAGCGGAGTGACATCCGTGAAACTCTGTATAGCCTTGAGTTCGTCATCGGAGAATATTCTTCGGAGGTCGGCCCATGATACAACCCTGTTCTGCACCTCGCGCTGTATCTCCTTCGGTGCAAATGCGTTGCGGTCTGCCTCCAGAGCTTTAACAACACGGTCACGGTCCATTCTGGCAGCGAGAGAAGTCTGAGCCTTGAATACAAACTTACCTTCAGGATGGTTCCTGAGATAGTTTTCCAGAGCCGCTGTTGTTCCAGCCCGCTCTGCCTTCAGCCAGTCATTATCATCGTTCAAGGCAAGGATTGCACCCCTGCACTCAGCCACATGCTGTCCGGGATGCTGACGCATATACTCCTCATAGCCCGCTATAGTGTTGCGCTTGCGGGTCTCCATCCAAGGCAGGTCGTTAAGCATAGCCTCACACTCCGCACGATGCGCCCCATAAGGGAAGGCGGCGAGGTATGCTTCCATCGATTGCTTGGTGTTCTGCTGAGCAGCCTGTTGCCATGCTGCCTCATCTGCACTGGCCTGTTGCTGTAGCTGTTCTTGCTCCTTCACAGCAAGCAGTTTTCTACATTCCTCCGCATGCAGTCCATTAGGCATTGTATCAACATACTTGCGGTAGGACTCGACAGAGTTCTGTTGCAGTGCGGTCTTCCACAGGGTGTGATCGAAGTTCTCCAACTCCTTTGTCAGAGCTTGCTGTCTGGCTGTATCGTGGAGTTCCTGGAGGCGTTGCATCACCTCTGCAGGTCGAACCACACCTTGCATTATGAAGTTCACAAGGTTCTTTACAGGTATGTTCTTAATACCCTTCAGTATCTTTTCTCTTCTTTCGTCTATTACAGGCATAATAATATGCTGGTTTCAGTTAAAATGACTTCATTGGTTCTCTGGCAGCATTCTCTCCAAATCGCGGATGCGTCGCCTATAGTCTTCTATCTGACGTCGTATGTCGGCATAGTCATCGCCATTGCCAGACCCTGCACCGGCATCAGGCTCTGCACCTATGACAGGTGTTGTAGGCTGAGTACCACCGCTGCCACCCGCACTGCCGCCTGCACCGCTGCCATCCCCTGGGTCACGTGCAGGCCGGCCAGTATTACCACTCTGCACAGCCTGCAGAGCCTTGTCGGCCAACACCATCACAGGTATGGCGTTTCCAACGTTGCGACCTGTGTTCTGCATTGCAGCTATGGCTTGATCCACGGTGATATTGCGGTTAAGGCTCTTCATCAATGCAATGATGCCTGTCACCATAGGTGCAGCCATGCTAGTGCCGTCCATACTCTTGAAGGAGCTGACAGGGAACGAACTATAGATGTCCTTGCCTGGTGCTGAGATGTTGCACCCAAGACTATAGTTAGTGAAATCGGTTGCATTGAAACTGCGGTCCACAGCAGCCACGTTGACGGAGCTGGTAGCGAAACGTATCTCAGGCAGTACAGCAGCCAAGATGTTGTCGTTGCCAGCAGCGAAGACCAATATGGTCTTCTTGCGAGTAGCTAGCTCAATGACCTTTTTCCATACCTTGGCTTCGTTGCGGAAGTGTGTGCGGGCTATCTCCTCCTGGTCCTCTATAGGCAGCTGTGCAAGCATTGGGAACGATGGACCAATGCTTATGTTGACCACATCGGCACCTTGGTGAATGCAATAGAGAACACCGCTGGTGAGTGATGAGAAAGTACACTGCCCATTATCGAACACCTGCACAGGCATTATTTTGCAGTTGGGAGCCATACCTGACGCTCCTTGCTGGAGGTACTGCTGGCTACCGGCTGCCAACCCTGCCACATGAGTACCGTGTCCTTGACCTGCACTGAGGTGATTGTCCTGGCGGAACACATTGTACGGTCTGACTATACGTCCCTGGAACATCGGGTGCGAGGCATCGATGCCATCATCCACTATACCCACCACAACACTGGTATCTCCACGTGTAATCTGCCAAGCCTGACGTGCGTTGACAGCTCTCAGGTGCCAACCTGGATCCTGTGGCGAGGCACCAGAGTCACGTCCACGTATCTCGAAGATAGCCTCATCAACAACAAAGAACTTCTGGCGCGGAAGCTTGGATGGCAGTTCCTCGCGTACACGGTCGCGCTGTGACTCAGGTATCTGTATCTGTACCATCTTCACCACATCGTCAAAGCCCACTATGGTATAAGCGTCATCAGGATAAGCCTGCTTGAAATCGTGGGCGAACTGGTTGAGGTCGGCATCATCGCTCTCGAAGTAGATATTCAATCGGTTGGCCACCACATCGGGCATACCCGGGTTCTCCTGTATAGGCGGCAGCTCACCGTCATCGCCCCTGACAGGAGCCACGACAGGCAGGTCGATGGAGTCGTCAATAGGCAGATCGCCATCATCGTTGATTATACTGCCGTCATCACCACGATCTATACGGTGGTTTCTGTTGTCGTCAATGACATCTCCATCAGCTGTTACGATGGTGTCCATAGGTGCCACCTCATCGTCATCATAGATGTGATGCTCTGTACGGTCACATCCCCTTAGCAAGAAGTAGCCAAGCAGCAGGAGCAACAAGAACAGGAGCAGCCACAGCAGCCATTTCAGACAGCCACCACCTGACAGCCACAGCCACCACTGCTTGTACCAAGGTAGCGGAGGTATATCTTCATATACAGCCTTGAACACTGTGTCGTCCCAGATTGTCTCATCGACAGGCTTGTCCCAGCCTTTGAAGATGAAGCCCTTATGGGGTGTAACCGTCGGTATCTGTGAAGTCGGCAAACTTGTGCCACGTTCAACATTATGCAGAGCGTTCCCATTCAACGAGCCATGCAGACCTGTATCAAAAACAACAGAGTGATACTGCGGCGTTGTGTCGGGTGCCGGCTCTGGTGCCTCTGGTTGGGGAGCATCCACTTCAGGGGCAGGCTCATCCACCGGTGGCGTTACCGGCGGGACAGGAGTATCATCAACAGCGCATACTGCCACGAACTCAAGGTCAGCATCCACGACACGACCTTGCGGTGCTGTTGGCAGCCACTCCTTAAACACATATCCTTCAGCAGGGAATACAGCCGGTATGTCTCTTGCTCCTTGCAGGGCATGACCATGTTTACGGAATATCTGCAGCTGGCCGCTGAACTTTCCCTCACCCTCCAGTCGGTATGATACTGTATGAATGCGATGGTCGCGGTTGTCATCCGTTATAACCATGTCTATGGTACGCCCCTTGCGCATACCCATGCCCCACACAACAAACGTTATCTTCCCATCGAAGCAATAGACTAGTTTCTCGGCATAGTCCTGATGCAGGAACTTGGCCACGCAATCGAAGTAGAGCCGCTCCTGTGGGTTCTGCACACTCTGGCGCAGTTCCTCAAGCCGTGCCAAAGCCTGCTGGTGTACGGTCTGATAGCGGGCATACTCCTCTGGCATGGTGTCTCGCAGCTCATCCAGGCTCGTCGGCATCTCCGTCGGACGCGGGGTGTACCAGTCTATTGTACCTTTGGCAGCATTCTCAACAGGTTGGGCAAACAGCACCTCCGGGTTGTCATCGCCCGTATAATACTTACGGAACAGACGCATGAACTCATCATAGCGTTTGAAAAAGGGCTGTCCGAATATCAGTTCCACATTGAAGTCGCCAATGTTCGACTGACAAATCCTCACTTTATCTTTGATGGTTGACATGATAGTTATTTAAGGATTGAAGGATTTAAGGATTGAAGGATTTAAGGATTAAAGGATTTGAGGATTAAAGCTCTTTCGTACTATCAATAATCTCCTTGAGTTGTGCATTAGCCCGAATGTCGTAGTCAGGCAGGTCACAAGCATAGAGCAATCCGAGGCGCATATACTGCTGCCATCTCCACACACGGTTGTACTGTGGGAATTGCTCCAGGAACAAACGGTCTTGCTGTTTGAAGTCGTTGTTGGACAACATCTCCTCGAGCTTGGACAGCTCTGTGAGCAACTGTAGTCCCGAGGTTCGCTCATTGGCATTCAGGATATTCGGGCTGATATTAACCTTTAGTTTCAAAGCCTTTTCAACAAGAGCCTGCTGTTGCTCACGTGTCATGAAATCGAAAGCGAATGACGACACAAAGGCGTTGAGCTGCATGGACAGGTAGTCGGAGATGATGCCTACATAGCTATCGCGGTCAAGAGTAGAGAGATAGTCATGCACCGTCTCTGCCAGTCTCTTGCGCATACCTAGCATCTTGTAGAGCGACCACATTCCAGAGACAACAGTACTCATGCCAGGCAACACATCACCAAGAGCCGCCACAGCACGTTTGGCCAACAGGTCGTCGTACCACAGTCCCTCAACCAACTCCACGAACTGCTCGGCTCGACTGGCCTGCATCTGGCTCTGTGCCAGCAGGGAGTCCAGTTCTATTCCTTCCTCTGCGAGTGCAGAGCGCACCTCATCCTCATCATCGACACCGAGGTAGTCACACAACCTCTCAATGTTGTCCTCTCTTGAAGCAGAAGAGTCCAGTCCAGCCGACATGAATATCTGTGTTTCCTCACTGCTGGCAGGCAGAGGCTGTTCCTCACCCAGCAGCTGTTCATGGGCAAACTCATAAATCTCCGACTCGCTAATCATCATCGTGTCTATGAGTCGTCCAAAAGCGTATGGGTCCTGACCTATCATACGGTCTATCTGCATGCACACGGAACCAGCCTGACGCTTGGCCAGTTTCAGTTTCTCGTCGCCAGACTCCGGGTGGTAGTATCTCTCCAGCGTGGTGCGAAGTTCCTTTACCGCAGCCGACAGGTCCTTTGCAAATTTCTCATCACGGGCACGTGCTACGTTTGGAGCTATGCGTCCGAGCGTATCTATTATAATATGTGTTCCGTCGTTGGCCACGGTGGCAGCTGCATCCCATGCCTTTTCCGGTTGGGTGAAGTGAAGACGTACGAACTCATCATTGATGAAGGAAGTGCGCAGGTCGCTGAAGAATGCAGGATAACGTGTAGGGGTGACAGGAGCGCCCTGTTCCGACTGCCCTGTCTCTGGGTCGTAGCCTTGATAGATGCCCTTGGAGTACTTGAAGTCGCGCAGCATGAAGATATTCTGGAAAGGCTTAACAGAACTGCTCCAGTTGTTGAACCAGTGTTCATCATCGCCTAACGACTTGAGAACCTCCTTCTCCAGCACTACGTTGAAGCGTCTCTTCCAGCGTTCAGCCAGACGGTCTATGTCGCCTGCAGCCTCATCCTGATAGTCAAGGTCTTTGTTGAACCATGTGCCGATGATGAACAGCGGAGCCGTGCGCGCCAGCTGCATATATGCCTCGCGGTCGGCTGGTGAGCGTCCAACGGAGCTGTTCACCCAGCTGTCCAAAAGCTGTCCCATAGTACTCTCAGCACTCTGGTTGTTGTTGTGACAGAAGAGCAATGTGCTGATGCGCTTGGCTGTGGAGTATTTATTAAATAGGTATGAAACCTTGCCTCGGCGCAGTATAGTCGAAAGGTTCTTGCCCTCATCCAGTTTGTCTTCCTTGCACTGCTCCGGCCTACGTGCGCCAGGGAAGTCAAGGATATCCAGGTCGTGCAGGAAAGGATGGCTGTTCTCCAACGAGGCATCAAGGTCGAAATTCAGTTCGGCAATAAGCGAACTGAGGAAAGATTTCTCGATGCGTATGGGTTGTCCGTCGGTTGAGAGCTTGACCTCGGTCTGCGGTTCGTAGTCGTTCATCACAGCTTCAGGCTCGCCATACATCTCATCAAGGCGAGCCACGTCGAGCAGCGTTCCCTTGCGCTTCAGCACAGCATCGAAGCGTACAAATATCTGTGACTGGAAGTTGAGCTTTGCGTATGTCTTCAACATATCATTCCAAAGTCTAGTGATATGCTGGTTGTTGTTCCACAGAAGCTGTATGAGTGTCTGCAACTGTCCTTCACCCAGCTCACGCAGATGCAGCACGAGGTAGTTGAACAAGTCAGAGCCAAGCAGATGAGTGCATTTCTTCTGCAGCGAGGACGTACTCTTGATATAGTCCAGCACATCCAGAATATCGTCCTCTTCCAGGAGTGTTGTTGGACGGAGCGGCTTGTCTGGCACAATGTTGCGTATGCACTCATTAATGGTCTCTGACGGAACGACACTGTCGTGCGAGTAATCCACCTGATTGTAGTAGGCCTCACACAGCAACAGTATGATGTCCGGCACCGTGAGCAGCTGCACACGCAGGTAGCCTTGCGGCAACTCGCCCCGTGAACTTGTGCTGAAGCGGGTAATGACGCCTGTTGCTTCAATGGTGCTATTGGGGGAGCTGGGGTTTATCTCATTGATGAAGTTATATTCTTGCTGTCCATCTGTGACGGTGAATGGTGCACTGGGAGTTGACAGCAGGGCACTCACAAGATATGACTTACCCATCTGACTCTCTCCGAAAGCCGCTGTTGAACACTGTTCGCTCACAGCATAGCGTATGCGCTTGAACTCACGACGAATATTAATCAGCTTCTTCTTATACTCCAGCTGTTCTGATGCCGGCACGTTGACCGCCCACGCGAAAGCTTGTTCTATTGAGGAAAGCTGTGTCTCTATCTTCTGTATATCCATAATGGTATTAATTGGCCTCACTAGCCTCACCCCCGACCCCTCTCCCAGGAGAGGGGAGTATATACTGAATGAGGAATGAGTAATGAGGAATGAGTAATGACGAGTGTTTCTATTTATTTTCTTCTTTTCTTCGCTTCTGAATGGCTGCGTAGCCTATTTCTGGTAGCGAATGGACGCTGTCTTCATGATGTTGATATTGGATGGTAGATATTGCTGTGCTGACCATGGCCAATCTTTAAGGTGAAATTTTTGCACCTCAAATTGTCGAACTCTTCCCTTGTCAGCTCAAACATTTCACCTGCAATTATCTTTATTTCGACTTGATGTTGATGTTGAAGGAGCCGGAGTCGAGCCAGTAGCAGTCGGGGTCGTTGAGGCTCTGCACGGTGAGGGCGAAGTCGGCGGCAGGTATCTCCACGTCGTCGGCACCTCGGACGGAGGTTATGGTGAGGCTCTCGCGATTGTCGTCGTAGTCGTCGCGCTCTATGGTGAAGGTCAGCGGACTGTGTTCAAGCACCTTGTCAAGATGTTGTTGGCAGAGATATTGTTTCTCGCTGTCGGAGAGCGGCCGGTCGGCGTGGCGGTTCACCACCTTGCCCAGAATGGCGCTCTCGTTGAGGTCTAGCACATAGAACGGACGTGCGGGATAGAACGGCAGGTCAACTTGTTTGCTTCCAATGTAGGTCGGGAAGCTGTTTACCGTCAGTTCGCCTGTGTTGGTGTCGGGTGTGAGGAAGCATTTGTTCTGCTTCACGCGGGCATCCTTCAGCACGAAGTAGTCGGTGGTGGGCTTGAGCAGTTCGCCCAGATGGGTGAGGTCAAGTGAGAAGCCCGACATGCCTCCGGCGTTACTAGCCAAGTAGCCAATCATAGCTCCGAAAGGCACTATGCTCTTGGAGTTCAAGAGGTAGCCGAACTCGTCGGCGAAGGGCTGCGGCATCCAGCGTCCCACGCGGTGCTTGTTCAGCACCACGAGTCGGTTCGGACTCACAGCGAAGTACTTCAGGAAGCTGTCGTGTATGGGTTTGAGTGAGGCGGGACGTCCGGAGAGCAGCACGAGGTCGCAGTCGTGGGCATACATGATGTTTGCCACCGTCTTGAGCAGATCGTCCATCGTGTGTTCGATGTTCTTGTTCATCACCTCGGCATCGAAGGTCCAGCGAATGTCTCTCAGCTCGAACCCGAAGAAGTTCTGGAAGCGGGTGAGTACAGCTGCACTGGGTTCGTTGTGGCTGAAGATGTCGTCGTATGTCAGCTCGCGGTAGGTCTCGTCGTGACTCAGCAGGTCGAGGAAGCGGTAGATGACCGGCACACACACCTGGAGGTTGAAGTCGCGGCGCAGCACACGCTCCTGGAAGGTGGTGCAGCCCTCGCTGAAGAACTGGTAGAGCATACGCCTGACCTGTGTGTCATCGACTCCGCGCCGCTCCAGTTCGCGCTCGAAGATGCCGTGCTTGCCTTGCAGCAGCACGTTCTCTATCAGCACCTTCATCATGTCGTCGCCGGCATAGTCGAAACTGTCGTAGAATACTGGTATTGGGCTGAGCCTTGCGGTGTTCTGGGCGTTGTACTCATAGCGGCATATCATCACGTCGCTGGTGCCGGCACCGATGTCGAGAGAGCCAATCACCAGCGAATCCACCGTTTTGCCGTCGGCATTTGTGCGGGGACGTCCGTAGAGGCGGAAGAACTCCTGGCTGTTGTTCTGGTAGGTCTCGGAGAACTTACCGTAGAGATAGACGAACTGTGAGCAGGTGGCTTCATCGAAGATCCATTGTGGCTTCTCGCCTCGGCGGCTTAGGTCCGGCACCACCTTCACATCCATCGGTATGGCGGTCTCGTCGATGTTGTTGTAGTAGCGGTTCAGCACGTAGAGTGCTTGGCGGAGGCTCTCATGCAGCGACTGTTGCTCCTTGCCCGACATAGCCGTGGGGCAGGTCAGCACCACTCGGTCGAGGCGTCGCGGCGTGGCTTTGCGTCCGTGGTCGGTGCGGAACGAGGGACTGTTTATCTGCATGCGTGCTTGTGCCAGTATCTCCATGAAGGCCAGCGTCATCAGCGTCTTGCGCGAGTAGTGGAGACCTATTCCCCATCCGTCCTCGTTGATGCTGCCGTCGTCGTTGAAGTAGTTGCTGATGCCTTCTATGATAGGCACCTCGTTCTTGCCGTCGGGGGTGAGCTTCACGCAGCGCCACTCCTCGCGGCGCGACTTGTAGTCCCAGAGGTAGCGCTTGGGACTGGAGTAGGTCGAGAATATCTCGTCGCCCTCTGCAAGGCTTGTTGTCTGGTGGGTTAGGTATTCAGCTTCCAGACCTAGCCTTACGAAGCTGGGCCATGTGAACTGCTGGCTTCCCACGAGGGCGTGGTCGCCGAAGCTAACCTTCTGGAATGCCACTCGCATGTCGAAGGTCTCTTGCGAGATGTTCAGTTCGCCTGTTGGTGTCAGCGGGCGCGAGAAGTCCTGGAGGTGCAGGGCTTTGACGCGGGTGAAGTCGCCGTCCTCGAACAGTATGGCCGATGTGCGCGAGTTACCTATATCTATAATCATCTCCACGCTGGTCTGCTGCACATCGCGGTCTCGCATGAGGCGTATGTCAGGCAGCACGTTGGAGTCGGCCACATACTCCACCAGCAGCATGTACGTTGCCAGGAAATTGTACTTGTGTTCGCCGTCCTTCACCTTGATGTCGTCGAACTCCTCCACACCGTGTATGAGCTGCATCACGCAGTTGCGCACCCAGGTGTTGCGTCCGCTGCAGAAATCCATCATGCCGCGAGGCTCCACCGACAGCCGGAAGGTCTTCTCCGTTTCGGAGTCGCTCACGAAAGCCGGACACTCCACGTAGTCGTCTGGCTCGTCATAGACGGCATGCGTGTCAACCGCCAGCAGTATATCGGCCAGTATGCCGTCCGTGCGAGGCTGCTCCGCACGAGGCACAATCTTGCAGCGCACCCAGTTGTATGGGCCGCTCTTGGGACGACCCAGCGCGTCCAGCTCCAGAAAGGGCAGTGGCAGCCACTCGTTCAGCAGCAGGTCTATGCGGCAACGTTTGGCATCGTTCAAGCGCAGAGCGAAGATGTCGTCGGCGTCCTCGATGTCGCCTTCATAAAGGATTTCGATATTCGGGTTGGCCAGCACATCGCGCTCATCTACCAGCAGGTTGCCTGCAGTATCCACGAAACGGCACTCCGCGAGGTCGCTGAGCCTCACCACTTTCAGGCTTTCCTTCAGCTGGTAGGCAAACTCCAGGTTCGTCTGTATCTCCTCCTCGTCAAACCACTCATGGAAGAGCTGGCGCGACTTGGTGTTCTTGTCTATAAACAGCGGGGCAGTGTATAGCTGTATGCCCGAATTGGCGATTAGAGTAAGGTTCATAACAGTTAGCAATAAGGCTAGATTTCCCTGCAAAGTTAGCTATTCTGTTTAACATACGCCCTTTTACACCAATTTTTTTAAGACAAACCCGCTATAAGACCTGCCGCAGCACATGATAGCCCACTCCTATACCTTAATATATACACATTCGAAACATCTTTTTTACTCCGACATCGGCATGCACGTTGTGGTTCATGATGGTGTTGGAATACACTCAGCGTGGCCGAAGACTACATACAGCGTGTACAATGGATCTGTTCACAAGAGTGAATATCTAAATTCACAAGTGTGAACAGCTAAATTCACAAGTGTGAATATCTAAATTCACAAGTGTGAACAGATTCATACATCAGCATGAATGATGTCATTTGACAGCATGATGCAACTCATTCACTGTGATGAGTTACAACATAACTGAGATTGACTTGTGCCAAAAAAAATGAAATCACGCAGGGAATTGCCACATTCTTGCTTCAATTTGCCATTTCTGTTGTATCTTTGCAGCCTCAAATTTCTATTTGAAACCTGAAACTTGAAACCTTAATAATATGGGAGGCTTTTTTGGAACCATCTCAACAAAGGATTGCGTAAACGACTTGTTTTACGGAACCGACTACAACTCACATCTTGGAACACGACGCGCCGGTATGGTTACTTTCGACAAGGAACGTGGCTTCAGTCGTAGCATCCACTCGCTGGAGCGCGACTATTTCCGTTCAAAGTTCGAGGATGAACTAGACCAGTTTGTAGGCTGCCAAGGTATAGGCGTCATTAGTGACACTGACCCGCAGCCTATTATTGTCAACTCCCACCTGGGACGCTATGCCGTGGTCACAGTTGCTAAAATCAACAATCTGCGTGAGATAGCCGACGAGCTGCTGGCTCAGCGTATGCACCTGAGCGAGATGTCGGCCAACAATATCAATCAAACCGAGTTGGTGGCTCTGCTCATCAACATGGGTACAACCTTTGTAGATGGCATCAACCTCGTATATCAGAAGATTAAAGGCTCATGCTCAATGCTTATCCTCACCGAGGATGGCATCATCGCGGCCCGCGACTTCCTGGGTCGCACACCCATTGTGCTGGGCAAGAAGGAAGAGGAGTGCGAGAAGCGATTGCATAACGGCGAACTAGTCAAGTGGAACCTGACGGCATACGCTGCCTCATCAGAGTCAACGAGCTTCCCCAACCTCGGCTTCAAGGTTCTGCGCGATGTGGGTCCTGGCGAGATTGTGCGCCTAACAGCCGATGGCATCGAGGTGATGCAGCATGCCTTCAAACGCTGTCAGATATGCTCATTCCTCTGGGTTTACTATGGATTCCCTGCCTCATGCTACGATGGCGTGAACGCCGAGGAGGTACGTGAGCGCAACGGCAAGATGATGGGTGAGAAAGACAATGTGAAAGCCGACCTCGTGTGTGGCATTCCCGACTCAGGCGTGGGTATGGCTCTTGGCTATGCCGATGGTGCCAAGATACCCTACAAGCGTGCCGTGCTGAAATACACACCTACATGGCCTCGCTCTTTCACCCCCGGCAATCAGAGCCGTCGCGACCTGGTGGCCAAGATGAAGCTCATACCCAACGAGTCTATACTGAAAGACCAGAGCGTTGTGTTCTGCGATGATAGCATTGTGCGTGGCACCCAGCTGCGCGACAACGTGAAGGAGTTCTTCGAGAACGGAGCCAAGGAGGTACACGTGCGCATATCCTGCCCACCGCTGGTTTATGGCTGCCCATTCATTGGCTTCACCAACTCGAAGAGCGACATGGAACTCATCACCCGCCAGATTATCCGCGACTTCGAAGGCGACGACAAGGCCAATCTGGACAAGTATGCCCAGGCTGGCACACCAGAGTATGAGCGCATGGTTAGTGAGATAGCCCGTCGTCTGGGTCTCTCATCGCTGAAATTCGCCAAGCTCGAAGACCTCGTTGCCTCTATCGGATTGCACAAGTCACGCATCTGCACCCACTGCTTCGACGGCAGCAGCTACGACCAATGCCAAGGCGAAGGCGGCTTCTTCGGATAGTTTTTTCCGAAGTCACTGACCCCACTACAGCCAACCAGCCTCTTTGTACCACGCTACGGTCTCTGGCACACCACGTTCCAGAGGCCATTCGGGGGTGTAGCCCAGCAGTTCGCGGGCTGGGGTGATGTCGCAGTTCCAGTTGCGCTGCGCCAAGATGTGGTACTTGTCCATATTGAGTGTGGTGAGCTTGCCCAGCCAACGGCAAACGGTTCCGTTGACGGTGCAGACAGCACGGAGGAACCACAGCGGCGCCTTGATGTGCAGCACCCAAGGGTTGCCCATCTCATGCTGTAGGAGGTCGGAGAAGGTACGACTGTTATAGGTCTGACCATCGGAGAGGAAGAAGGCACGGTGCTTCACCTCGGGGTGTGCAACAGCAAGGAACACAGCCTGCACCACATCGCGTACATATACAAAGGTTATCTCCTGTTTGCGATAGCCCACAGCAAAATCAACATGCTGCTTGATGCTCTTAGCCATCAGGTAATAGTCGCGCTCACGAGGCCCATAGACACCTGTGGGGCGCAGTATCACCCAATTGAGGTCGGTCTGCTGCTGTAGGTACTGCTCAGCCGCCAACTTGCTCTCACCGTAGGCGGTGTTGGGCTGCGGGGTGTCGCTGTCGAGGATGGGAGAATAATCCTGTTCGCGTATTGCACCGAAGATACTAAGTGAGCTAACAAACACAAAACGTGCTGGAAGCATCTGCTCGGCCCGCAAAGCCTCAACGAGATTGCGTGTGCCGTCGGTGTTGGTGCGGAAGAAGCCTTCACGCTTCAGGCTCTTGGTGGCTCCAGCGGCATGTACGATGACATCCCACGTACCACCCATCTGCTGGCGGAGTTCTGCCAGCTGGCTGCACAGACGCTCCGTACTGCCTAGGTCGAGTTCAGCAAATCGTATGTCGGGACTGGTGAGGTACTGGCGACTGCTGCTGCCGCGCATACCTGCCCACATCTCATATCCCTTGGATAACCCAGCCTCTATAATAAAGCTACCTATGAAGCCAGAGGCTCCCGTTACTAATATTCGCATTGAGTATAAATAAAATCAGGGTGATTAGAATGAGGGTATGAATAACGAGACAAAGGTACGATAAAAGTGAAAAATGAAAGAGGGAAAGATGAAAAAAGCGTATCTTTGCCACAAATTTGAACGATTGGATATGGCAGACGCGACCCCAATGATGAAACAGTTCTACGACCTGAAGGCCAAGCACCCCGATGCGGTGCTGCTGTTCAGGTGCGGAGACTTCTACGAGACCTACGACAACGATGCCATCGTGGCGGCAGAGATACTAGGCATAACACTCACCAAACGCAACAACGGCAAGCAAGGCGACAGCACAGCGATGGCGGGTTTTCCCCACCATGCCCTCGACACCTACCTGCCACGACTAGTGAGAGCAGGCAAGCGCGTAGCCATCTGCGACCAGCTGGAAGACCCCAAGCTGGCCAAGAAGCTGGTTAAGCGCGGCATAACGGAGCTGGTCACCCCGGGTGTGGCCCTGACCGATGCAGTGCTTAATCATCGAGAGAACAACTTCCTGGCAGCTGTTGACCTACACAACGAGAGCTGCATAGGCGTAAGTTTTCTGGACATCTCCACAGGAGAGTGGCTGGTTGCCGAAGGCAACAGCGACCATATAGACAAGCTGCTCAACAACTTCGCCCCCAAGGAAGTGCTGTTCGAACGCGGCAAGAGACCACAGTTCGAGTCACTGTTCGGCTCCAAGTTCATAACCTTCGAGTTGGACGACTGGGTGTTTACCTCACAGACAGCAAACGACAAACTGCTATCGCACTTCGGTGTGAAGAACCTCAAGGGCTTCGGTATAGATCATCTGAAGTCGGGCATCATAGCAGCCGGGGTCATACTGCAATACCTAGTCATGACCCAGCACACCCAGTTGCAGCACATCACCTCTATACGCCGCATAGAAGAGGAACGCTACGTCAGGCTCGACAAGTTCACCATACGCGCCCTGGAGCTGATACAGCCAATGAACGATGGCGGAATGTCACTCATGTCGGTACTGGACCACACTGCCACACCGATGGGTACGCGCCTCCTGCACCGCTGGCTGCTCTTCCCCCTGCTGGATGGCAAGGCTATAGACCGCCGCCTTGGCGTGGTAGAACACTTTTTCCACCACCCCGACCTGCGCGACACACTGTTGCGCGAGCTGCGCCTCATAGGCGACCTGGAACGCATAACCGGCAAACTGGCCTCTGGAAGAGTCACACCCCGCGACATGATACAGCTGCGCGTAGCCCTACAGGCCGTAGCTAATATAAAGGAGGCACTAATACAGACCGATGACGACACCCTGCGGCAAGTGGCAGCACAGATGCAACCTTGCACACAACTACACGACCGCATCAGCCACGACCTACAGCCCGACCCGCCGCTGATGGTGCAGAAGGGAGGGGTCATTGCCAATGGGGTCAATGCCGAGCTAGACGAGCTGCGACAGATTGCCCACAATGGCAAGGGCTATCTGATGGAGCTGCAACGGCGCGAGGCAGAGGCCACAGGCATACAGAGCCTGAAGGTGGCCTACAACAATGTGTTCGGCTACTACCTGGAGGTACGCAACACCTACCGCGACCGTGTGCCACAGAGTTGGGTACGGAAGCAGACACTAGTAGGAGCAGAGCGGTACATCACCGATGAGCTGAAGCAATATGAAGAGAAGATACTGGGTGCTGAGGACCGCATACTAAGCCTGGAGGCACAGCTGTTCCAGGAACTGATAGTAGCCTCATCTGAGTTTCTTCCAGACATACAACGCGACGCACAGCTGCTGGCGCAGACCGACTGTCTGCTGTCGTTTGCCACAGTTGCCTGCGAACGCGACTACGTCCGTCCACTGGTCGATGACAGCACCGAGCTGGACATACAGCAAGGCCGCCACCCCGTCATCGAAAGCCAGATGCCCATAGGCGAGCGATACATACCCAACGACGTGAGACTGGACACCACACAACAACAGATACTAATCATCACCGGTCCTAACATGGCAGGTAAGAGTGCGCTGCTGCGACAGACGGCACTCATCACCCTGATGGCTCAGGTGGGAAGCTTCGTTCCCGCCAAGAGCGCACACATTGGAATTGTTGACAAGGTGTTCACCCGTGTGGGGGCATCCGACAATATCAGCATGGGGGAGAGTACATTCATGGTGGAGATGAGTGAAGCCTCAAACATCCTCAACAACCTTTCAGAACGTTCCTTAGTGCTGTTCGACGAACTGGGGCGAGGCACCTCTACCTACGATGGCATCAGCATAGCATGGGCCATCGTGGAATACATACACCAGAACCCAAAGGCACACGCACGAACCCTCTTCGCCACCCACTACCACGAACTGAACGAGATGGAGCATCACTTTGAACGCATCCGCAACTTCAATGTCTCTGTGCGTGAAGTGCGCGGCAAGATAATCTTTGTACGAAAGCTGGAACCTGGAGGGTCAGAACACTCCTTCGGCATCCATGTGGCACGACTGGCTGGTATGCCACGCGACATTATCCGTCGTGCCGAAGTCATCCTGAAACAACTGGAGTCAACAGCCGGACATGAAGGATTGGGAGGCGGCAACACTATTGGCAGCCTGCCATCCACCGACCAGATGCAGCTATCCTTCTTCCAGCTCGACGACCCCGTACTGTCTCAGATACGAGATGAAATCCTAGGACTAGACATCAACAACCTCACCCCAATGCAAGCCTTGCAGAAGCTGGATAGCATCAAGAGGATTGTGGTGGGGAGGTAGGTACCTCCCCACCGCTCTCCCTATATTACAATCCCTTCAGCATTCCAATAATCTTGTCACCCAGCTGGCTCTTGCGCTCAATGTGAGCCTGAACCTCTGTAACAAAAGGATTGCTTTCAAAGGCACCTCGAACCTGTTCGAAGTCAGCCTCGGCTGTGCGGTTAGAACCATCGAAGCCAAAGCCTGTATGAGCAGACAGGGAGAACTCCTTCTTAGCATCGGCATACAACATCTTGTCCAGCTTCACCACGCTTTCTTTCCACAGCTCAATGATACGGATAAGATCCTCAATGGTGATGTGTTCGGGATAGAGACCATAGAATTCAAGCATCAGGTTGTAGGCCCATGTCCACTCCAACTTGTAGTAGGACGTATGAAGGGCGTTGAAACGCGAGTTCAATTCTGAGGTTGAGGTGATAACACCTTTCTCAACATCGTCCAAGATCTTCTGTACACACTCCTTCGGAGCTATCATACCAGACAGGTCAACCCACACGCCTGCTCCGTTCTGCGACTTGGGCTTAAGAGCATCAAGCAAGCTCTCAGCCGAGCTGCAGTCGATACGTTCCAGACGCGATATGAGCGAGTTGCCAAGGAACTTGTTGATAGCTATACGATAGAGTTCCTGTCCACGATGCAGGCTGGAGTTGCTGATCTTGGCACTCTGATAGGCATAGACATCACTGGTGCGACCAGAGAGACGTTCCAGCTCATCCAGTATCTTCAAGCCCTTGACCATCTTATCTATGGTATAAGGTGAGAGGAGGTTGAAGTTGATGAGGTCAAGGCGTCCGTTCTTGGTGCGCTTGTCACGCTTAGGCCATTTCTGAGCATCACGAACCGTACCCACCGAGCGCAGGTTGACAGCTGGAGCCAGCCAGGTCTCGCCGTTCTTTTCTATCAAATAGGAGAAAGGCAACAAGCTGGTATCAGGATTGGAGCTATGGCGACCCATAACCAGTGAGAAAGCGCCTATACGTGCAGGCCACAGGATGTAGCTATCGCTAGATGTCTTGGCTCCACGCTCCAAGGCTCCTTGGTGAATAGGACCAAGTTTGTACATGTGGTTACTCTGGTTACTGCCAGAACCTGCATTCATGAAGCTGAACATACCAGCAATAAGCAGTGTGCTCTTGTGGTGAGTAACCGTAAACGGGCCTGCGAAGATGGCACAAGCCTCACCGTTCTCCTCCTGGCAGTTGCTGAAGAATAGAGAGTCGGAGGCTGAATAGCCGTGTCCCAGAGTGCAGGACTGTCCTACATAGACACGTGTCAGCGTGGTGCAGTCCGATACAGATGAGCCGTCCTGAACAATGAAGTCGTCAGCAATAACACCATAACCTATGTGTACGGGAGCCTCCTCGCGGCTGTTGAGTGTTCCGTTCTTGAGTCGTCCAGCGCCCTCAACCTTTGCAAACGGCCCTATATACATATTTTTAATATAGCCAGTATCAACAATCGTAGCATGTTCGCCTATAGTGCCACGCTCACTGGAACACTCAGCCACACGCTGGGCTGCGAACTGCTTCAGATGGTCTATCAGCACTGGACGATGGCGATAAATAGCTTCGATATATGCCTCATGCGCTGTCAAACTATCATGGATGGTCACCTCGCGCCCTCCTGTCTCGTTGAGTACGCACACTTCAACGCCGTTGCCGAAAGCCGACTTGCCGTCGCAGAGTATGATGTCGCAGTTCTCAATGAAGCAGTCGTTAGCGATGTCGTATGACGCAATGTAGTTCTTGATGTTCTCTATACAGCAGTTGTCACCTATGGTAACATCATGCAAAGTGGCATTGAAGATGCCTGTATGCTTATGGATGCCACCTGGCATCTCAAAACTCTTCTCAAAACGTCCCAACTCGATTCTGCCAGAAAAGCGCACACCACGTATATATTTTAGACTTGTTTCATCTGTAATAAAAACGTTGTTCCAATTGTCTGACGAGCATCCTTGTGCCTCTAGTTGACAAATGCCTTCCTTTGAAATAGCTTTCATAATGATAGTGTTTTGTGTTAAATTTGGCGCAAAGTTAAGCATTTAGTCACAAAACGCTTGCAGTCTAGTTCCTTTTTGTTACTTTTGTCACGTCAATCATTGACATGGCTCAGATGAGACTCGTTCGCAACCCATTAGTTTGGCTTCATCGCATCAGGCACCGCAAAGGCTACGGAGTGCATTCGCCCTTTGCTTTTCAGTTCATAACAGGTGTTGTCTATGAACAAACGCCCTTCTACGCTTACTCAAAGCTGTCACTGCTTCATCCGTGGTGGGTGCGCATGCTAGGGTTGTATCCCATGCAGTGTCACCGCCTGCTGTTCCGTCTTGCCAACTACGCCCATCCCGACGCTATATGCATTGTGGCCGAAACACATTGCGAAAGACAATACATAGCAGCAGCCGTTCCCACTGCAGAGAGTGTAGATCCAAAAGAAATCATAACATCCCAACCGCGAAACGCACTTGTTTTTGTAGGCTTTCCTGCTCAAGGCAGAGCCCTTACCCTGTCACAACAGATGCCATCTGACGGGATGCTCATTCTGGAGGGAATACACAACAGCAATACCTCCCTAAAACTGTGGCGCAAGATACAATCCGACCCACATACTGGCATCACCTTCGACCTCCACACCTATGGCATCTGCTTCTATGACCACAGCCGTACAAAGCAGCATTATGTGGTTAATTTCTGAGGATATAAGTGTAGAAAGCACACATTATATAGTTAATTATTCTTAAGTATAAGGTGTCGCACTGATGTTTGTCCCGTGCGGATGTGAATAAATAACTACTTTTGACGCTGAATTAAGCGTGAATAAAGCTATTATTTTTCAACTAACTAAGTTTAATTTATGAAGAAACTTTACACAACCTTTGCTTTGGCTCTGATGCTTGTCATTGGTGCCGGTTTGGCTTACGCTGGCTACAAACAAGGCGACAATGTCCGTGAAACATCCGACCTGCAGGCTGGTGACATGATTTACATGAAAGGCAAAGGTCAGAGTGCAGACAAGTACCTCGGTGTTAAGAAGAACAACAGCGGTGCTTGGATTCTTTCCGGTCTTGAATCCAATGTGGGAGACGACAATGTGTTCGAACTTGTTGATGCCAATCAAGAGATTAACGGCGTGGCAGCCTACTATCTGAAGAGCGTTAGCGCACAGCAGTACATTGCCATTGAAGGTATATTGGTAGATGAACCCCATGAATACACCTGTACATTGACCAGCAACGTGAGCGAGGCAGCACCGTTTGCTATCAAGAATGCTGGCAGCAACGGCTCGGCCTATATGGTATTCGAAACCGTATGGAGCGAAATGACACTGCAGCTGGACGACAACTACGTGAACGGTGTTTGGCGCGATGTTGACAATAATCACCCAGAAGGCACACCAATCCTCATTCTGTCTGACTACTTCAACGGTGTCAGCGTATGGTGGGATGTATCAAAGGCTGAAGAGGCTACAGACCTCGAAAGCTATCTCATCGAACTCAGCAACCTCTATTTGCAGAACGAAGGCAAGACCTATCCTGCAGGTGACGGTCCTGGCTGCTATCCAACAGCTCTTGTAGAAGCATTCAACACAGCTTATGCAAATGCAAATGTCGATGACATCCCATCAGAAGAGTTGACAGCAGAGGGTGTCAAGGCTCGTCTCGAAGCTTTCAAGGCTGCTATAGCTGCACTGGAAGAGGCTGGTCCAAACCCAATGGTTGAGGGCTACTACTTCATCGTTAGCGCAATGGAATGGAACGATGGTGGCACAAAGGGTATCTACACAGGCGGCTCAACAGCCAACTGGGCAAACTACGACACTCTTAACGCCAACTATGTATGGCAGTTCATCAAAGACGGTGAGAACTGGCAGATTAAGAACCTTGGCCAAGGTAAGTACATCCACGACGGCGCAACCTCTGTTACAGTGAAAGTAAACGATGAACCAGCAGACCCAGCTATCGTTATTCAGGATGCTGTTACACCTGGTGCATTCGTATTCGGTATGAACGGTGGCACTGGTTCCAACTTCATTCACTGCAACGGACACGCATCTGGTGCAGGCACACAAAGCACTATAGTACTGTGGACAGCAGGAGCCGCTGCATCGCAATGGTATGTTCTTCCTGTATCTCAAGCACAGGTTGAGGAGCTGGATGTTGTAGCTAAGCAGAACGCTCTGAACCGCGCCTTCGCCACATTGCTCAGCAATGCTAGCAGCACATACGGTCGCGCAGTTGAATACACAGGTGAGGACGTTACCCCAGAAGAGACTGCCGCTTACGACTCCAACGCAGGTATGAGTGTTGACCACGGTCTGAGCTGGACAGAAGAGACTTCCGAGGCTGGTGGTGTATGGGGTACTGACGGACAGGGCTACTCAGCACTCTTCGACAAGAGCAACTCCACCTTCTTCCACACCTCATGGAAAGAGCAGCCAACAGATGAAGATGGTACAGTACAGAGGCATTGGCTATCAATTGCTCTGCCAAAGGCTGTGAACACCATCCAGTTCCAGATGGTACAGCGCGGTGGCGGCGGTGCAAGCTATAACACACCATCCGACTTCGACATTGAGGTGTCAAACGATGGCGCCACATGGACAGAAGCAATTCTGGGCTACAATGACTACGATGCAAGTGCAATCAACATCACAACAGAGCCTCTGACTCTCGGTGGTGACTACACCAACCTGAAGCTTACTGTGAACCACACTGTTGGTGCGAATGGTAAAGACCTGAAGGCTAATGGCGGTATGTACTGGAACCTGAGCGGTCTACGCATCATTGCCAACCCAGTTCTGTCACCAACATGTCAGGCAGCTACTATGCCAGCAGAGGTTGTTACAAACCTGAAGCAGGCTATTGCCACAGCCAAGACTGTTGATGCTACGAAGGTTACACAGGCCGACATCGACGCCCTCCAAGGTGCCTACGATGCATTCGTGGCTCAGTTCGCTGACCCAACAGCGTTCAAGGCTCTGATTGAGACTGCGAAGAACCTTGATGTATATTTCCTCGCTGAAGACAAGGTTGGTGCAAACGGAGCTGATGCCGTCAACCCATTGACAGACGCTATTACCGATGCTGAGGCATTCCTTGCAACAGCCTTCAATGCTGAGACCCTGAAAACTGCTACCGACAAGCTGCAAGCAGCTATCGATGCCTTCAAAGCACAGCTTATCAAGCCTGCATACGACAAGTGGTATCAGATCCGTGTTTCTGACGCAGAAACCAAGGAGAAGTACAACTGGACATACCCAGATGCTCAACACAATGGCAAGCTCATGGCAGTGAGCAAAGATGCTGCAACAGCCTACGATGGTGACATTCCTGAATACGCAACATTGTTCGCTTGGACAGCCGACGATCTTGAGGCTCTCGGTATGGAGGATAACACCTACTTCCGCTTCATCAACTGCGGTGACAGTGCATTAGTCATTCAGAGCAAGACAGGCCGCTTCATACATGGCGGTACTCAAGGCTCTGGATCTATCTACCTGAGCAATATCCCAACCCTCTTCAAGGTTACTCCTCTTGGTGCTGGCCAGAACATTATCACAGCCTTCAACATCGTTACTGGTGCTGAGTTGTCACCAATCCACCTTCAGGCTAGCGATGCACGCTTCGTGAGCTGGAACACCTACACTTTCAACACCCGCTCTGCCCTTGAAATCGTTGAAGTACCTGACTTGGAGGTTGACGAGGAAGAGATTGGTAAGTCAAGCATCACAGCCCGTGCTGGTGAGTTCACACCTATCGTATTCTGCTCCAGCATCAGCGGTATTGAGAACTCAGGCGCACTTGTGCCAATGGGTCACTTCTACAGCGACGACGTTCCATTCATTGGTTTCAAAGAGGTCGATGTTGAAGAGTTCACCTCACCAGCAGGTGTACCATTCATTCTCCTGCCTGACGGTGCATACAACGAAGAGCCTACAGAAGCCGACACACTGACTGTTACCTTCAAGATGGGTTCAGAGTTCTCCAACCTCGGCAAGAACCTCAACGGTCTGCAAGGCACATTCTCAACAATCAACGCTGGCGTTGGTGCTGCCATCCTGCAAACCAACCCAACCAATGCAGACTACGTTGGCCAGTGGAACGTCATCAAGTCTGGAACAAAACGCATTCCAGCCATGACAGCCTACCTACTGGCTCCAGGTCTTGACATCACCTCCATACCAGAGATGGACGAGACAGAGGCTGACGTGATTATGCCAATCATAGGTGAAGGCTTCGGCAACAGCATCAAGACTGTTGTAAGCGCACTGAAGGCTCAGCGTGCATACACACTCAATGGTGTTCAGGTTAATCTGAACAACCTGCAGCGTGGACGCATCTACATCATAGATGGCCGCAAGGTGCTGATACCATAACATCTCCAATATGACTTTGAAGAACACACGTATGCCGCACTCCCCTGCCTGGGGAGTGCGGTTTCTTTATTTCTGCCTGCTATGGCTGTGGGCATCGTGGTGGATGGGCGACAGCCTTCGTATCTGCTATGAGAACTCATTTTTCGTGGCCGATGCCTCACAGATGCGTTTTCTGCTTCAGCAGTCACTCGGTTGGATAGCCGCCATAGGCCGTGCTTTCATCCTGCCGATGCGCTACCCTTGGTTGGGAGGCCTAATACTGACCACGGTATTATTCACCGCAACCATGAGCATTGCCCGTGTCAGCCACCTCCCCCTCCGTTGGCGCTGGCTGGCATCCCTGCCTGCAATAGCATGGATGACCTGGGTGGCATGGCTCGGTCTCAACCTCTACTATCAGTCAGAGCCAGGCACACCCTTCGGCTGGCTCGTAATAGCATGGGGAATTGTTGTTATATTAGACTTACTCCTCACTCCTATTTATAAAAGGAAGAGAGTGGAAAACATTCCAGAAAAGGTTGACATAAGAGCCTTTTTCTTTCTTCCTTTATTCATTATTCCCTTCCTCACCACCCACTTCCGGCACCCATATCAGCGGCCTGTGACACAAATGCAGGTGCAGCTGCTCAACCAAGACTGGGAGGGTATGTCGCAGACGGCTCATGACAATGCCGAGCTGAGCTATCGTCCATTGGCAGCCTACTATGCTATTGCACTTGTCCACACTGGGCATCTGACAGACCAGATGTTCGACATCCGCCTCGACTACGACACACTCTACTTAAAGCGCTATGGTGGTACGCCAGACATCGGAACAAGCTACTACAACATAGACTGCAACTTCCACGCAGGACTCTTCCGACCTGCCACACGCAGGGCTATGGAGCATCTGACAATGCAAGGCCCAACACTATACTCGCTGAAGTACCTTGCAAAGCTGGCACTGGCCGAAAGTGACTGGCCACTTGCCAGCAAATACCTGCACATTCTGCGACAGCAGCCATTTGAGGGCGAGTTCGTATCCCGCTACTCCGCCATGCTGAACAATGCCGATGCAGTAAGGGCCGACACGGAAATGGCCACAGTGATGAGAACCATACCCACACACGATGATTTCGAGAGTATGTATCAGGAGCCTATCTTCCTAGGCTTCAATGCTGTGAGGATGGAATTTCCCTCAGCAGAGGCTCTGATGCAATGTCTCATGGTGAACCTCTACAGCAAACGTATGCCCGACTTTCTCTATCGCTGTCAGCCCCTAATAGGCGGCACTCCACCCAAGACCATAGCCGAAGGCTTGGTTACACAGTCAATAAAGAACCCATCCATATTACAGGCATTTCCATCACTAAATATGGATGCACAAACCTACCGTGTGTTTATCTCCACCTTAAAGAATGAGCTGAAAGACCGACAGGCTCATGCCCGCGCACTCTTCAAGGACTGGAAAGGGTACTATCCCTACTATTACTTCTTCGGCAACCTGCGTGCCACTCGTCCCACACCAAAAGAGTCACCAACCGATAACGGTGCTGTGAACTGAAGAAATGAAACATCTATATATACCTTTTATCCTGCTGCTGATAACAGGCTGCACCTCATCCCCCACCCTGCCTACAGATTATTCAAGTGTCAAGCAGCAGGCTCCCATCTATCCCGACTATCGCGACATCACTATACCTGTGAACATAGCACCCTTGAACGTGTGGGTACAGGACTCA
The DNA here is from genome assembly GCA_017620295.1 of Bacteroidaceae bacterium. Taxonomy (GTDB): domain Bacteria; phylum Bacteroidota; class Bacteroidia; order Bacteroidales; family Bacteroidaceae; genus Physcousia. Next base: position 13,697 of record JAFZQR010000035.1, on the reverse strand, counting down.
CTAGCCGATGAGGTGGTGGTGCAGATTGGCGACATGACAGTCGGCACTGACTCCGACGGAAAGACCGATATCGATGCCGAACTATGGCGTTCCCTTCTCGCAAAGAATGCAGGAGGCAAACTTGTCATGCAGGTATATGCCCACAGACAGCAGGGCTGGGTGCGATTCAGCAGCGACACAATCCACGTGGCATCCGAGCCTATCGACTCGTTCCTGTCCTACCGTCTCATCGAGCCTGGCTATGAGCTGTATCGGCAGTTGGGACTATACCAGCGCGACCTCACCAGCTTCGATGAATTCGCCATTTATGAGAACAACCGCACATACGACGACGAACATAATCACTGCGTGAACTGTCATAACTACCAAGCCTACGACACAGAACGCATGCTGTTTCATGTGCGAGCCATGCATGGTGGCACAATGCTAATAGACCACGGTAATGTACGCAAGATTGCCATCCGGCACGACAGCATACTGGCAGCTGGCGTCTATCCCTCATGGCACCCCACCCTACCACTCGTAGCCTTCTCCACCAATAAGACAGGACAGGCCTTCCACATGCTGCATCCAGAAAAGATAGAAGTTATTGACGAGGCCAGCGACCTGCTGATATACGATGCGGAACACAACACCGTGCGCAATCTGCTGCGCACAGACAGCTGCATGGAAACATTCCCATGCTGGACGCCCGACGGCACACGTCTCTACTATTGCTCTGCCCGCGTACCGGAGATGTCTCAAGACAACAGCCAGCACGAACTGCTGATGCACTACGACAGCCTATTCTACAATATCTACTCCATGCCTTTCGACCCCGCTACCCGCACCTTCGGTGAGCCACGTCTAGAAGTAGATGCAGCATCGCAGGGCAAGAGCGCCAGTGTGCCACGCATCAGTCCAGACGGCAGATGGCTGCTCTATACCCTTGGCGACTATGGTCAGTTCCACATCTGGCACAAGAGTGCAAGGCTATGGGCAAAGGAAACAGACACGGAAGGACTTGGGCAAGAACTATTCTCGCAACACGGTTCCTATCACACATGGTCCAGCAATGGACGCTGGATAGTGTTCAGCTCGCGTCAAGATGATGGCAATTTCACGAGGCCCTATATCTGCTATTTTGACAACGAAGGCAAAGCCCACCGTCCGTTCATGCTCCCACAGCGTGACCCGGAAAGCAATTTGTTCCTGCTGAAGAGCTATAATGTACCAGAGCTGTCCAAGCACCGCGTTCCCGTCTCAGCCGAAGAGCTACAGCAAGCGGTCTATAACCAGCAGGCCATCACAGCTGAGTACGAAAGCAGTCGCTAGAACATCTGGAACGACACCAGATAATGAGGTTGTTCCAACGTGCAAAAGGGTGGTTTTGAAACCTCGGCAGGAAGGTTGCAAAACCTCAGCAGAAATGGTATCATTTCTCGGCAGAAATGAAGTCATTCCTCAGCAGAAATGAGACCATTTCACGGCACGTTATAACCACTTGATTATCAAAGGCTCACAACGGTATAAAATCTCAGCATAATAAGACGGAGAACAACAGCCAAGTTGAAAAAAGCCAGCTGAAATACGATAGGTCAGACAAGAAATGCCTAATTTTGCAGCCTCCAAAGAATAATTGCAAATGTTCGACATTCAGCAAATAAGACACGATTTTCCCATTCTTGGACGCGAAGTCTATAATCGCCCATTGGTTTATCTTGACAACGGTGCCACCACACAAAAACCTCTTTGCGTGGTGCAGGCCATGACTGACGAGTACCTCAACGTCAACGCCAATGTGCATCGCGGCGTACATTTTCTATCACAGCAAGCCACCGACCTCCACGAGGCAGCCAGAGAGACTGTACGCAAGTTCATCAATGCCAGAAGTACAGCGGAGGTGGTCTTCACACGCGGCACCACCGAGAGCATCAACCTCGTTGCAGCCTGCTTTGGGCAGCAATGCATGGGACCTGGCGACGAGGTAATTATCACCGAAATGGAACACCACTCCAACATCGTGCCGTGGCAGCTGCTGAAATCACGGAAGGATATCAACATCAAGGTCTGCCCCATCACCGATGAAGGACGGCTGGATCTCAATGTCCTGGAACGACTCTTCTCAGAACGCACACGCCTTGTGAGCGTGTGTCATGTGTCAAACGTGCTGGGTACTGTAAATCCAATAAAAGATATAGTCAGCAAGGCACATGCCCACAATGTGCCTATTCTTGTGGATGCCGCACAAAGTGTCCCACACATGGCGGTAGATGTGCAGGCTCTGGATTGCGATTTTCTCGCTTTCAGCGGTCATAAGGTCTATGGCCCGACAGGTATAGGTGTTCTGTATGGTAAGGAAGAATGGCTTGACAAGCTCCCTCCCTATATGGGTGGCGGTGAGATGATAGACCGCGTGACCTTCCAGCACACCACCTTTAACCATCTCCCCTACAAGTTCGAGGCAGGCACTCCCGACTATGTTGCAACCACAGGGTTGGCACGAGCACTCGACTACGTCTCCACAATCGGGTTTGAAACCATCGAAAAACATGAACACGAACTGACGAAATATGCACGTGAGCAGCTCTCAGAAATCGATGGAATGAGGCTTTTTGGACCATCAGACGATGCTGTAGTAAGTTTTCTTGTAGGCAACATCCACCACCTCGACCTCGGCACTTTGCTCGACCGCCTGGGCATAGCTGTGCGTACAGGACACCACTGTGCCGAGCCTCTCATGCACCGCATGGGCGTGGAAGGCACCGTGCGAGCTTCGTTTGCACTGTACAACACCGTTGAAGAAGTCGATGCACTTGTAGCTGGTATTCGTCGTGTAGCTCAGATGTTCGGATAAATCTGCGCCATTCAGATTAGAGTTAAACTAACCCTTTAAGACAACAACAGGCTGTCAACAAGCACAATAAAGAAAGTTGAAAAATAGTTCAGCTTTCATGATGTTTGTTCTTTGTATTTGTTGTACCTTTGCGCACATGGAACAAGAGGAGTATCATGTGCCTGTAATGCTCAATGATTGCATAGACGCATTAGCTGTGAAGCCCAACGGCGTTTATGTGGATGTGACACTTGGTGGCGGTGGCCACAGTGCAGCAATCAGGCAGCAACTAGGTCCCGAGGGAAGGCTCTTCAGCTTCGATCAGGACGCCGATGCCATAGCCCACAATGCCGCAGTAGCAGAAAAGGAGCAGAAGCTGCGACAGAGAGGCGAGTGGACTCTAGTACGTTCCAATTTCCGCTATTTGAAAAACTGGATGCGCTATTACGGAGTAGAGCAGGTTGACGGCATACTTGCCGACCTCGGCGTGTCAAGCCACCATTTCGACGAGAGCCAACGCGGTTTCAGCTTCCGCTTCGACGCTCCACTCGATATGCGCATGAACCAGCAGGCCCGTCGCACAGCAGCCGACATCGTACAAGACAGCACCGAACAGCAGCTAACCGACATTTTCCGTCTTTACGGCGAACTGAAACAGGCTCGCAAGCTGGCAGCGGCAATTGTCAAGGAACGGCAGCACACAGCTATCACCACGACAGGAGTCCTGGCACAGGTAGTCGCCCCCATCTTGGGAGCCGACCGTGAGCGCAAGGATATGGCAAAGGTGTTTCAAGCGCTACGCATTGAAGTCAATGGTGAGATGGCAGCCCTGCAGACCATGCTGCAACAAGCCACAGACCTGCTTAGGCCTGGCGGTCGCCTAGTGGTTATGAGCTATCATTCGCTCGAAGACCGCATAGTGAAGAACCACATCCGAGGCGGTGAAAGCAGCGACATGGTGCGGACAGACATCTATGGGCACCTCACCACCCCACTCAAAGCGGTCGGCAAGACACTTACACCTTCGGCAGAGGAGCTAGCCAGCAACCCACGCAGCCGTAGCGCAAAACTCAGGGTAGCGGAAAAACAATAAGCTCAATCAGAGAGCAAAGGAAACGGAAGTGAGGCAGAGTACTGCCCTCGACATAACGATTAAGGAGTAGAAAAAAGGAGATATGCTAATCAAGGACAACACCTTGGAAGGCATCAGGCAGACAGACAACAACGAGGAAATCGTGGACGCTGTTTTGCAAGATGACCCATTAACGACTAAGGTCGATGAGGATGATAACGGACAACCCACTGAGGAGTTGCCCGACAATGAGTCTGTTACCATCATTGAGGAAATCTATGATGACAAGGACGGTGCTGTCAAGGAAGGTATTACCGAGCCAGAACCTGAGCAAGACACAGAGACAGAGGAAAACACGGTTTCCGAAGACACACAAGGAGGCCGCCGCCCACTTTGGCAGATTATCAAGGAAGACCTGCCCCTGGAGAGCTTCAACGGTTTCATCACAGGCGAATTCCTCAGCAAGGAGTCCATTCTGTCCAAGCTAACATACATACTGCTTCTGGCAGCTATGGCTGCGTTCTACATCACCAATCGATACTATTCCGAACAAGAAGAGGTGGAAATCAACCATCTTTCCAAAGAACTGGTACACCAGCGCACACTGACGTTGGTGCAGTTCACCCGTCTCACAGGCATGAGTCGCCAAAGTCAATTGGAGCAGAAGCTACGGAGCATGGGGGACTCTACACTCATAGTGCCTCGTAAGCCACCGTTCATCATCAGAGTCAACAGCGAAGAGTAATGAAATTCGACAGTAAAAACGCTATACCCCGCTACATGGTTGTCGTCCTGACGATAACCCTGCTTGGCTTGGTCATCCTATACAAGGCCGTTCACGACATGATTACCGAGAGCGACTATTGGTCACATGTACAAGAACGTCTGGAGAAACGGCAGAAAACATTGAATGCTGTCAGAGGTAACATATACTCATCTGACGGTGAACTGCTCGTTGGCTCAATCCCCATCTACACGCTGCACATAGACTTTGCAGTAATAGACAAAGACCACCCCGTGCAAGCTGCCAAGGCACAGTTCAAACGCGACAGCACATTCATTGCCGACCTCGATTCCCTTTGCATGGGACTACATGAGATTTTCCCAGATGAAAGCGAGAATGAATTCAGGGAGGTGCTGATGAACGGCTTCCAGCCAGACAAAAACGACCCTGACAAACGTGGACGAAACTGCGAGTTCCGTCGCAATGTGAGCTACATCGACTACAAACGTTGCTGCGAACTGCCCTATCTGCGCCTGCCTGTGGTGAAATCAGGCTTCTACTCATCCCACATCATGCGCCGCTTGCGTCCCTTTGGCAATATGGCCAACAAGACATTGGGTATCATGGACAGGGACGGAAATGCACTTGACGGACTGGAATTGGCCTACGACTCAATATTGCGGGGTACAGACGGACGACAGCACCTGGTACGCAAACGTGCCGAATGGACCTATCAAGTGGATGTGGCTCCAGTTGACGGACTAGACATCGTAAGTACAATTGATGTACGAATGCAGGACGCTGCAGAAAAAGCACTGCGCCGGCAACTCATAAACCGCCCGAACACAGAGATTGGCATGATAGTTCTCATGGAGGCTGCAACTGGCGATGTCAAGGCTATGGCAAGCATCACCCGCCGCGCCGATGGCTCACTCGAAGAAGTACGTAACAACGTAATCTCCGATGCCTGGGAGCCAGGGTCCACCTTCAAGACGGCCTCTGTAATGGTAGGTATTGAAGATGGATACCTCAACCGCAGCAGCGGTGTTCACGTGGGCAATGGAGTGATGACGCTGCACGGTGGACGCATGGCCGACCACAACGCAGGCAGTGGTGGCTACCGCTGCTTTCTTGACCTTGCCGGCATCATGATGTACTCTTCCAATATAGGAATTAGCGTACTCATAGACAACGCCTACAGCAAAGACCCAGAGAAGTTCTTCGACGGACTCAATCGCGAGGGAATGGGAATAGACCTCCAGCTACCGTTCCGCGAAGCTCGTCCACCATCAATGAAGCGTCCCAGCCTTGACCCACGTAACCGCAACGCCCTCACCCTGCCTTGGGCCAGCATAGGCTATGGCAATATGTTGCCACCAATCTCCACCGTGGCCTATTATAATGCCATAGCCAACAACGGTCGCATGATGAAACCACGTTTCGTGAAGGCTATAATGAAAGACGGACAGGTGGTAAAGGAACTGCCCCCCGTGGTGATGAAAGAGCAGATATGTTCACCCGCCACACTGGCAATGGTCAGGGAACTGCTAGACAGCGTGGTCAACGAGAAGCATGGCCTCGGTAAGCGTGCCAGAGGCGATGGTTTCAGTGTAAGCGGCAAGACAGGCACTGCCAAGATTGCAGCCGGACGACTAGGCTACAAATACTCACCCATGCGCTATCTGCTAAGCTTCTGCGGCTACTACCCCACCGAAGCTCCAAAGTACAGTTGTATCGTATGCTTCGTTCAGAGAGGCGCACCAGCATCCGGCGGTCTGGTATCAGGACCAGTATTCAAGGAAGTAGCTGACTACGTGATGAACACAGGAGTCTATCGCGGAATTGATGAAGCAGCCGACTCAGCAGCCGTGATGAAGCCTACCGTGCTATCAGGCGAATACACCTCAACTGCATCTGTTATGTCACAACTCGATGTATCCAATCCTGAAACAAACCTCCAACGCATAGACACAATACAATGCGACAAGGTGCCAAACGTAGTAGGCATGGGAGCTAGAGATGCCGTCGTGCTGATGGAACGCTGCGGTCTGATGGTTCAACTACACGGCAGCGGTTCCGTATCATCCCAGAGCATTCCAGCCGGCAGCACTGTCACTCGTGGCCAGCAAGTAGTTCTCACGCTCCGTACCCCCCACTAAACACATTTTACATTGTCCAATATACATTAATATAATTATATCATGACTCTAGCAAACATTCTTTCATCAATAAAGCCTATAGCCCTAGTTGGCAACGCTGACATAGAAGTAACACAGCTATGCCTTGATTCTAGGAAAGTCACAAACGGGTCGCTGTTTTTTGCTGTCAAAGGCACCAGCATGGACGGACACCAGTTCATCCCAAAGGCTATTGCCAGCGGTGCATGTGCCATCGTATGCGAGCAGCTGCCGGAAGAGATTAATGCTAATGTCGCTTACATTCAAGTTGCCAACACAGAGCAGATTGTCGGTATCATGGCAAGCGAATTCTACGGTCGTCCTTCAGAACAGCTCAAGCTGGTTGGCGTGACTGGCACCAATGGCAAGACCACCATAGCCACACTACTATACAAGATGTTTCTGAAACTTGGCTATCGTGCCGGTCTGCTCTCCACGGTGTGCAACTACGTAAACGACAAGCCCTATCCCACCGACCACACAACACCAGACCCAATCACTCTCAACAGCATGCTGGCTGAAATGGTGGAAGCTGGATGCGACTATGCATTCATGGAGGTGAGTTCACACAGCGTGGTGCAGCAACGCATAGCAGGCCTGCGCTTCGCTGGCGGTATCTTCACCAACCTTACTCGCGACCACCTCGACTATCACAAGACCTTCGAGGCTTATCGTGATGCTAAGAAGGGGTTCTTCGACATTCTGCCCAAAGGTGCTTTTGCCGTGGTCAATGTCGATGACAAGAACGGACTCTTCATGGTTCAGAACACAGCAGCCGAAGTGTTAACATACAGCCTGCGTTCAGATGCCGATTTCAAGGCACGCATATTGGAAGAAAGTTTCGAAGGCATGAACCTGCAAATAGACGGAAGAGAGGTGTTCATGCAGTTCATAGGCCGCTTCAATGTCAGCAACCTACTGGCTGTCTATGGTGCAGCATTAGCGCTAGGACAGAACATAGACGAGGTGTTGCTCACTATGAGTAAATTGCATCCTGTCAATGGTCGCTTCGAAGCCATCCGTTCCAATAACGGTGTCACAGCCATCGTGGATTATGCCCACACTCCCGATGCCCTGGACAATGTGCTTCAGACAATAAACGAAATACTCAAGGCTCCAGCACAGTGTATCACCGTATGCGGAGCCGGTGGTAACCGAGACAAGGGCAAACGTCCTCTAATGGCACAGTCGGCTGTAAGGGCATCCGACCGCGTTATCATAACCTCCGACAACCCACGTTTCGAGGAACCTCAAGCCATCATAGATGATATGCTGGCAGGCCTGACTCCAGACGATATGCGAAAGGTGGTGGCCATAGTGGACAGAAGAGAGGCTATCCGCACCGCCTGTCTAATGGCACACCCTGGTGACGTGATACTCATCGCAGGCAAAGGCCATGAGGACTATCAAGAAATATGCGGAGTGAAGCACCACTTCGATGACCATGAAGTAGTGAAAGAAGCCTTCGCCTAAGACATCCTTGTAAATCCCTGTCTTCCAACAAATATACCAGATACTATATGCTATACTATCTCTTCAGATACCTCAGCGAATACGGCATCACAGGCGCACACCTTTGGAGCTATATCAGCTTCCGTGCCATTCTTACACTGGTGCTGTCTTTGTTCCTTTCAATGTGGCTTGGAGAATTCTTCATCAAGTGGATGCAACGTCACAACTACTATGAGGAACCGCGCTCTGCCGACATTGACCCATTCTCTCGTCCTCGCCGCGTACCTTCCATGGGAGGGCTAGTCATCATCCTTGCAATCATCATACCAACATTGCTGCTGGGTCGTCTTCGCAACATATATACCCTGCTCATGCTGGGTACAACCATCTGGATGGGTCTGTTCGGTTTCATGGATGACTGGAAGAAGATTAAGGCTTCACGTATTATACGTCTAGCCATCAAGCAACTGAAGGAACGCGGGATAGAAACACCAGCCGACATCAAGGAGCTAAGCCAGCTCGATGACATTTACGCAGAGGAGAATAAAGGCAAGATGCGGGTGTTCAAGCACTTTAAGGATGTCAGTGAGCTACATCAGCTGAAGAACCTCCAAGGTCTCGTCAGCTCCAATGCCAAAGACGGAATAAGCCCACTGGCAAAACTCATTGGACAGGGTCTGTTGGGACTGGCTATTGGACTCACACTGTGGCTAAGTCCAGACGCAGTAATTCACGAGAATGTGACCATTGAGAAGCAGAAAGGTGATGTGGTGATGATGAAGAGCGAGCCTGTGAAAAGCAACATGACCACTATTCCATTTGTCAAAGAACATAACATCAGCTACACTGGAGTTATGTCGTTCCTTGGTGAATACAAGCACGTAGCAGGCTGGATACTCTTTGTTAGTGTAGCTTTGTTCTTCGTGATGCTCATCTCCAACGGAGCCAACCTCAACGATGGCATGGACGGTATGTGTGCCGGAAACTCGGCCATCATGTTCTTCACCCTTGCCATATTAGCTTACGTGTCATCACACATAGCATTGGCGTCATATCTCAACATTATGTACGTGCCAGGCAGTGAAGAACTGGTAGTGTTTCTTCTGGCATGTGTGGGAGCTATGGTTGGCTTCCTCTGGTATAATGCCTCAGAAGCACAGATGTGGATGGGCGACACTGGCAGCTTAACCATAGGCAGCATCATGGCTGTAACTGCGGTTATCATACATAAGGAGCTGCTGCTATTCTTCATCTGCTTTATCTTCATAGCCGAGACGCTGTCATCGTTCTTCCAGACGGCTGTTGCACGTCGCGACAACCGCCGAGGCAACCCTACAGGCAAGAAGATCAGGCTGCTGAAGAGAGCTCCTATACACGACACCTTCCGCTACAGCGTGGAACAACTGCTGGCTGCCGACCCCAAACTGAAATTCATCATCTGTTGGCCTCGTGGACGTTGGAATGACAATAAAGTGACCGTGCGTTTCTGGATTATAACAATACTGGCTTGTGCCATAGCAATAGCAACACTGAAAGTTAGATAATATAATAAGGAATATAAAAAGGAATATGAGAATAGTAATACTAGGAGCTGCTGAGAGTGGAGCAGGAGCAGCCGTACTAGCACAAAAGCAGGGTTTCGACACATTCGTGTCAGACATGGGCAAAATCAAGCCCCGCTACAAGGAAATGCTAGATGCCCACAATATACCCTGGGAGGAAGGACACCACACAGAACAACTCATCCTCAATGCCAACGAAATCATCAAGAGTCCAGGCATTCCCGACACAGCCCCAATGGTACAGAAGGTGAAAGCTGCGGGCATACCTATCATCAGCGAGATAGAGTTTGCAGGACGCTACACAACATCAAAAATGATATGTATCACGGGCAGCAACGGCAAGACTACTACCACAAGCCTCATCTACCATATCTTCAAGAATGCAGGCTACGATGTTGGACTGGCTGGCAACATAGGAAACTCGCTGGCCCTGCAAGTGGCCGAGGATCCGCATGAGTACTACGTCATAGAACTCAGCAGTTTCCAACTTGACAATATGTATGACTTCCGAGCCAACATTGCCGTGCTACTGAACATCACACCCGACCACTTAGACCGCTACCAAGGCTCCATGCAACTCTACACAGATGCCAAGATGCGCATACTCCAGAACCAGACTGCAGATGATGCCTTTGTCTATTGGAACGAGGATCCAATCATCAAGAAGGAGCTGGCCAAGTACCACATAGAGAGCCGGATGTGTCCTTTCAGCATTGTCAAGAAAGAAGGAATGATTGGCTATATTGCCGATGGTGAGTATCACATAGAACGCCCCACACCCTTTAACATGGAGCAAGAGGAGCTATCACTCACAGGCAAACATAATATGTACAACACCCTCGCAGCTGGCATCACAGCCGACATCAGTGGCATAAGCAACGATGTGATACGTACTAGCCTGAGTGATTTCGAGGGTGTAGAACACAGGCTGGAGCGGGTGTGCAAGGTGCATGGAGTACAGTATATAAATGACTCCAAGGCTACCAACGTTGATGCCTGCTGGTATGCACTTGAAAGCATGACCACACCTACCGTTCTTATACTTGGCGGTCTGGACAAAGGCAACGACTACACAGCCATTCGCGACCTTGTAAAGGAAAAATGTCGTGCGTTGGTGTTCCTTGGCGTGGACAACAGGAAGCTGCATGACTTTTTCGACTCTATGGGACTTCCAACTGTTGAAACTCATTCCATGCCAGAATGCGTTAAGGCATGCAGCGAACTGGCACAAGAGGGTGATACCGTGCTACTATCCCCATGCTGCGCCAGCTTCGACCTGTTCAAGAACATGGAGGACAGAGGCGAACAGTTCAAAGCACTGGCACGCGCACTATAAAAAACAAATTCCACACTCAACAAACGACCGTAGGAGATGAGAGTCAACAACAAGCAGCTCAGCATAGGCAAGATTTTTGACGGTGACACCTCACTGTGGGTGCTACTACTGGGCTTCTGCATCATATCCATTCTAGAGGTTTATAGTGCCTCCAGCAACATGACATTCAACAACCATGCCGCCTTCTGGCGACCTATCATGCAACATGCAGGATACTGGGTCATGGGCATGGTGGTAGCATGGGCCTGTTCGCGTATTCCCAACCGCTACTACGGATGGATAGTGCTGCTAGGAGTTCCTTTAAGCTTTATGCTGCTTGTGGCTGCTCTTTTCACAAAGGGAGAGAACGATGGAGCACGGTGGATTAGCATCTTAGGATTTTCCGTACAACCATCGGAGATAGCCAAGGGCGTACTGATTGTGGTGGTCTCGTGGCTGCTGGGTGCTATGCGCGACGAGCGAGGAGCAACCAAACGCGCTTTCTACTGGATATTGGGTCTGACTGTATGCACCTGCGCCCTCATTGCACCAGAGAACCTATCAACAGCTGGCATCGTGTTTTTTGTGGTGATGCTGCTAATGTTCGTTGGTAAGGTGCCGCATAAGGAATACGGCATCCTGCTAGGAGTGCTGATTATTTCTGCATCGTCGGCATACTCTTTTCTCAAGTTCACGCCCAAGCCCGTGATAGAACAGATTGCCGAACTACCTATGCTGCACCGTGTGGAAACATGGGCGGGACGTGTACAAAACACTGTTGCGTTCCCAGAAGACCCAGACAGTTTCGACCTGAACACAAATCCTCAAATAACACAGTCTAGAATAGCCATCAGCACATGTAACATAATTGGCCGTGGGCCTGGCAACTCAACCGTGAGAGAAGACCTTCCGCAAGCCTATTCAGACTTCATATTCCCAATCATTGTTGAAGAAATGGGTATCGAGGGAGCTTTCGTGGTGATTTGTATGTACATCATATTGCTTTACAGAGCCGCGAAACTAGCCCGAAGATGCGACAACAACTTCCCCGCCTACATCATGATGGGACTAGCTCTTCTCATCACAATCCAAGCGTGTGTAAACATGCTGGTTGCAGTGGGCATATTCCCAATAACAGGCCAACCACTGCCACTCATCAGCAGAGGCGGTTCGTCAATGATGATGAACTGTGCATACATAGGCATGATGATTTCCATAAGCCGGACAGCGCAACACGAATCAGCATCAAATACGGACTCAACCGATGAGTAAGCAAAGACATATCTGATATAAATCCAAAACCTAAACATACAAATGGAAAAGAACCGACCATATAGAGTAATTATCAGCGGAGGTGGCACAGGAGGACACATCTTCCCAGCACTTAGCATTGCGGGAGCATTGCAGAAGCTCCAACCCGATATCAAGCTTCTGTTTGTGGGGGCGGAGGGACGCATGGAAATGACACGTGTGCCAGCTGCCGGATACGAAATAAAAGGTCTGCCTGTGGCGGGGTTCGACCGTCAGCACCTATGGAAAAACGTCTCTGTTCTGTGGAAGCTCTTAAAGAGCCGCCGTATGGCCAAGAAGATAATAAAAGAGTTCCAGCCTGATGTCGCTGTTGGAGTGGGAGGCTATGCCAGCGGGCCAACGCTGAACATGGCAGAGGCTATGGGCATACCTACTCTGTTGCAAGAGCAGAACTCCTTTGCCGGAGTCACAAACAAGCTTTTGGCAAAGAAAGCCACAACCATCTGCGTTGCCTACGATGGAATGGAGCGTTTCTTTCCCAAAGAGAAGATTATGTTTACTGGTAATCCCGTCAGACAACAGCTGATGGACTGTGAACTGTCAAGGGCTGCAGCCATCAACAAACTGGGCTTTGACCCCGTCAGGGAGGTGGTACTGATTGTCGGAGGTAGTCTTGGAGCCAGAACTATCAATGAGAGTGTGCTAAGCCAACTGGAGACAATCAGTAAGAGTAAGGTTCAGATACTATGGCAAACTGGTGGGTACTATTTCCAAGAGATATGCGAGAGGCTGAAAGCAGCTGGCTGCCCATCGAATCTGAAGGTCACAGACTTCATCAGCCACATGGACGAAGCCTATCGTGCTGCCGACCTAGTTGTGAGTCGTGCTGGAGCAAGTAGCATTAGCGAGCTGTGCCTGCTAGGCAAGCCATCTATACTGGTGCCATCTCCAAACGTAGCCGAGGATCATCAAACCCACAATGCAATGGCTTTGGTCAACAAGGACGCAGCACTGCTGGTACGCGATGCCGACGCAATAGAACAGCTCATACCGAAAGCATTGGAGACAGCATCTGACCTTAACAGGTTAAAGCAGCTTGGCGCCAATGCCAAGGCCCTAGGCAAGGCAGACGCTGCAGAAACCATCGCCCGCGAGGTACTTAGACTGGCCGACACTCAACATTAAACAAATAAGTAGGTATTCACAATTATTTTACACAATTTATTCCCTGTAGGTGTTTTCATGTCTGATGTCACTCTTTGTCGCATCTTTTCCTTTTCTCCTCAGTCACAGAGCCCGCTCTGCTCCTTCGGAGGAAAAGAAAAACCT
>JAFZQR010000034.1 GCA_017620295.1 Bacteroidaceae bacterium | reverse complement strand
TGGGCGGGAACAAAGACAAACATATACTGTATTTGGCACGGTCTCTCAAAACACGGAAGTCGTTCCTTATGATCTGGGAGAAACTAAAGGATTTCTCGTTGCCGTACAACACCGAGAAATCCTAATGACCGTTTTGGGTTTATCCTCAGTCACAGAGCCCGCTCTGCTCCTTCGGAGAAAAGAAAAATCTGCATCCAAATAGCTGAACAAATACATAAAACTAATTGTGAACACCTACTTATTTCTTGATCACAGCTCTGATGCAGAACCATAAATGGGCTGCTATGGCCGATAGCCATCCATAGTGGTGAGCCATGATGCGGAGGCGTTCCATTAGTGAGCGGCGATGATTGCGTGTGGTGAGTCCTTCAGCAAGGTAGTCGGTGAGGATAAGTCCAGTGTTGTACATAGCCAAACCGCGCCGCTCGGCAAGCTGCATGATGCGGATGCACCAGTCGTAGTCGGCAGAGAAGTGCCATGCGAGGTTGTAGGGCTTGCTGCGAGCAATGTCGGCTCTGACATAGAAACTCTGGTGACAGATCAGCATACCCCATAGAAAGCTTCGGGATGTGAGTTGCTCTGGTGCTTTCAGACGTCGATGGCGCAGGAAACGGCCTGCGTCGTCAACCCAGTCGGTCTCGCCATAGAGGATAGCAGGATGGCGGGATGAGTTGAATTTTGCCAGATGGGATGCTGCCAACTCTAGCGTATTTGGCTCGTGAAGCTTGTCTCCTGCGTTCAGAAACAGTACATATTCGCCTTTTGCCGCTTGCAAGCCCTTGTTCATCGCATCATATAAGCCCTCGTCAGGCTCGCGTATGAGGTTGATGGCGCGTGGTATTTCGCGGTCGGCGTTAAGCTCCACATATCGCTGTATGAGTTGCATGGTGCAATCGGTAGAGCATCCATCAATTATCAGATGCTCGATATCGTCTAGCGTCTGCTCCGCCACACTGTCCAACGTCCTTTGTATGGTCTTGCCTGCGTTGTAGGTCACAGTAATCACTGTGAACTGCGGGCGGTTAGTTGATTTGCTCATATACTTTGATATACTGTTCCGTCACCCGCTGCTCATTCCATACAGTAGTAGCCTTTTCAGTCGCGGCCTTTGCAAGACGACTGTTGTTGGTGTCGTCCAGGACGTAGCTGATGCCCTGTGCTAAATCTTCGGCATCACGGTAACGGGCTACATAGCCGTTTAGTTCATGGTCAATCATTTCGGGAATGCCTCCGGTGTTAAATCCTATGCACGGAGTACCCACAGCCATTGCCTCCATGATGGTGTTGGGCAGGTTGTCCTCCAGCGAAGGCGTCACAAAGGCATCGACAGCATTGTACAGCAGTGCCATCTCCTTTTCGCCGTCTATATAGCCGATACGGTGTATGGGGTAGGGGATTGCTGCAGCCGTGCTGTCAGCCAGTTGTCCGACCATAACAAGTTGAAGGCCATCCACCTTTACAAGTGGCAGCGCCCTAAGCAGAAAGTCCAGTCCTTTGAGGGGGTTGGTCACTTTCTGACAGGCGAAAAGAAGTAGCTTCCCAGTTTCAGGCAGATGGTGATGCCGCCGTGCCGCTATCATGTCGGACGGATGTAGAACAGATGCGTTGTATGTGTTTGGTATGGACAATATGCGTTGTCCCTGAAGAAGCCGGCTCTGTGCAGCCTGCCCTGCAAGCCACCGGCTGCATGTGACAAATGTGATGTGATGCTTTTGGTACAGCTTCAGCTTGGCGTCGAAGGTCTTGAACGACAGGTCGTGGGCAGAGGGGTATAGCAGTTGTGGGCATGAGTGGCAGTGGCTATGAAACTTCTGGCACTGACCTGCGTAGTGGCAGATGGCTGTGCAGGGCCACATATCGTGCATGGTCCACACTATAGGTTTCCCGCTATCAAGTATGCGGCCTAGTTGGCGGAGCGACAACATGCCTTGGTTCACCCAATGCAGATGCACCACATCGGCCTCGCGGAACTCATCTGTATTAGTGATATCGACCCCGGCGTTGGCGATATCTACCCTCCATAGTCCTGTGCGCTTCAGCCTGTTGGCTATGAATATGCGCAGTCGTTCCCACAAAAAGGCCCACTTGTAGGCCATCTTTCGGCCTACAGCTGCTGTTGTGATGCGGTCGGTCTGCTTGTCACGTACCAGCATCATGGCTTTCACACCGTTGCGGTTCAGCGCACCCACCAGACGTCCAGCTGCGATTGCTGCACCCCCTGCAGTTTCCGATGTGTTGATGATTAGTACCCTCATAGTGAGTGCAAAGGTATGCTTTTTTGTTTGATTACTTAACAAATTATCACTGTTGGATTAAGTAGTCATGCCAAATTTGTAACTTTGCACCCAGCAATTAATCAAATCATCATGACAGACAATATATCTAATACGTCCTTAGGCGGTCTCATCCGCCGTTATGTCAGCGCAAGCTTCCTTCTTATTGCAGCCACCATTCTGGCGCTTGTCTTTGCTAACATTCCCGCAACCCACGACTTTTATATCAAGTTGTGGGCTCAGCCTGTATCCTTGAGCATTGGCGGGTTCAATGTCTTCAGTCATGGCGGTCATTCCCTGACTCTGATGGATTTCATCAACGATTTTCTGATGTTCTTCTTCTTCCTTAGCGTGGGTTTGGAAATCAAACGTGAGGTACTATGCGGAGAACTCAGTAGCCGTCAGAAGGCTCTGTTGCCAATTATAGGTGCTTGTGGCGGTATGATTGTTCCTGTGATAGTGTTTTTCTGCGTTTGTTATGGACACCCTCTTATGGAACGTGGTTGCGCCATCCCTATGGCAACGGACATTGCATTCTCTCTTGGTGTACTTTCTATGTTTGGCAAGCGTGTGCCTGTGGGACTTAAGATATTTCTGGCAGCTCTGGCTGTTGCCGACGACCTTGGAGGTATCATAGTTATAGCTCTGTTCTATAGTAGTGGCTTGGCATGGACCTATCTGTTGTTAGCTGCTGTTGTCGTTGCAATATTGCTGTTTGGTAACTATCGCGGTGTGCGTGTCAAGTCATTCTATATGTCGCTTGGCTTGGTACTCTGGTTCATGGTGCTGAACTCTGGCATCCATGCCACCATCGCTGGTGTCGTCCTCGCTTTCTGCATTCCTGCAAATCTGGTGAATGGCACTCGATACTATGCCCAGCGCATCCGTAAGTTGGTAAACCGCTACCCAGAGATTGAGGTCACAGAAGCCGACCGCAATAAGGCTATTGTTATAGAGAAGTCCGAGCTGCAGATATTGCGCAGTATTGAGAAAGCCTCCGACTATCTGATCTCACCATTGCAGGATATTGAGGATCAGCTGGCTATGCCAATAAACTATGTTGTCATCCCCATCTTTGCCTTTGCCAATGCTGGCGTTGATTTCGCGGGCATGTCCATCATGAGTCTCTTCAGCGGTGTAGCTCTTGGTGTCTTCTTGGGCTTAGTTATTGGTAAGTTCTTGGGTGTACTCAGCTTCTCCTGGCTCAGTATTAAGTTGGGTGTATGCCAGATGCCAGCCGGTGCTACCTGGAAATCTATTTCCAGCGTATGCATGATATGTGGTATTGGTTTCACAGTGTCCATGTTTATTGCAGCTCTGAGCTATCCTTCCCATTTGGGTGCAGAGGCTGCAGAGATGCTCAATCAGGCTAAACTTGGTATCTTGAGTGGCACACTGGCCTCCGCTCTCATAGGTAGCCTTATGCTCAGTCAGACACTGCCGCGAGAGTCGCAGCAGTAAGTAAACCAGATGATAAATCAAGCCACAGACAGGTTCATAAACGAGCATGTCAACGATGATATACGGCAATTGGCTTTGACCAAAGTGCCGGAAGATGTTGACATGCTTGAGGCTTTGACGCAGATCGAGGGACGGCAGACAGCTATACATAAGTTGCCGAGATGGGCTGCAACGGAAGGTCTCAGATGGCCTAGGAAGTTGTCGCTTGAGCAGTGTTCGAGTGAGGCTACGGCAGATTATAAGCACGGTATTGTCAAACGACTACTGCAATCACTCCATCAAGAGGAGATGGAGTGTAGGTTGGCAGACCTCACAGGTGGACTGGGTGTGGATTTCGCAGCCTTGGCACCATTGTTCAAAAAAGCAACGTATGTGGAGATGATGCCAGAACTGTGCGAACTGGCTCATAACAACTTCAAACGTCTTGGCCTCTGCAATGTTGACATCGTATGTGATGATGCGTTACATTTTTTGTCATCTTTAGTCGGCTGTGAGTATTCAAGTAGGTATTATACATTATTATATATAGACCCTGCGCGACGCAACACAGCAGGACGTAAGGTGGCTGGAATTGAAGACTGCCATCCAAATGTATGCCAACTTCAGGACGCTTTTTCCAAACTAACACGTTTCTGTCTCATCAAGCTTTCACCTATGATGGACATAACGGCAGCTGTGCGGGCTATGTGCAATGTTGTTGAGGTTCATGTGGTGGAATACAAAGGTGAATGCAAGGAACTCCTGTTGCTGATTGACTACACATGTGACACTCCTGTTGAACCACTCATATACTGCACAGACCTGACAGCAAAGAGGACATTCGTGTTTACCCGAACAGAGGAGGCGCAGACATTGGCACCTATGGCCAATGGCTTAGGCCAGTATCTATATGAGCCAGGTGCTGCTTTGTTGAAAGCTGGGGCATTCAATCTGGTTGCCTCACGGTATGGTCTTCACAAAATTGCACGACAGACTCATTTCTATACAAGCGATGTCTTTGTTGACTCTTTCCAAGGACGGACGTGGCAGGTTGAGGATTACTGTTCATTTGCCAAACATGATATTAGGAGGATGCTAGCTGGACTAGATCGTGCCGAACTGTCTGTGCGTGGCTTCCCAATGTCGGTAGCGCAGCTGCGCAAACAGCTTCACCTAAAGGAAGGGGGCAATGTGCATCTGATAGCCACAAGTATAGGGGATGGCGAAAAGAATACTAAAAGGGTGCTGATTAAGGCACGGCAATAGCTGGCCTATCTAGGTAGGTATATGTAAGTAGGTGTTCACAATTAGTTTTATGTATTTGTTCAGCTATTTGGATGCAGATTTTTCTTTTCTCCGAAGGAGCAGAGCGGGCTCTGTGACTGAGGATAAAAGGAAAAGTTGCGCCAAAGAGCGAACAAAGACATGAAAGCACCTACAATGCTGGATATTATAAAATAATTTTGAACACCTACTTAATATGGATACATACATTGAACAAAGTAAATATCTCCTCTCCTGCTCCTACTTGGCTCCTGTTGAGTGGTATGCTGCACTCCATCGCTCAAAGAGTTGCATTATAGAGCAGCACGAGTACTATGTAAAGCAGACTTATCGCAACCGCTGTCGTATATTAATGCCGGATGGCCCGCAGGACTTGGTCGTACCTATAGAGAAACCGACATCAGACAATAGCTCCATACGTGATATTCGTCTGAGCGATCATGGCAATTGGCGACATCATCATTGGAACGCCTTGCGCACAGCCTATGGTAAGACTCCCTTCTTCGAATACTATGCCGACGATTTCTACCCGTTCTACCATGAGCCTTGTACGTTCCTTTTTGATTTCAACGAGCGGCTGCGCCAGACAATATGTACTCTGATTGATATGGAACCAGTTGTGGAGTACAGCACACATTATGTTAAACCAATCGACATCTCTATTGATACAGAGGTCGCAGACATGCGTCAAACAATAAACCCACGGCAGAAGGGAACTGTGGTCAGAGGCTATAAGCCGCGTCCTTACTATCAAATGTTCACAACTTTGGATGCCTTCCGACCCAATCTTAGCATTGTTGACTTACTGTTCAATATGGGGCCTGAAAGCATTCTTTACCTATAAATGGATTGCATATTTCGCCTCGAAGACGTGTAAATCAGTACATTGGTTAAAAATTCTCTTGAAATGTTTGGCTGCAAATGCAAAAAGCCGTACCTTTGCATCCGCAAATAACACCAAGTGTGATTATTTAGCTTGAAGGCGGTCCATTCGTCTATCGGTTAGGACGAGAGATTTTCATTCTCTAAAGAGCAGTTCGACTCTGCTATGGACTACAATAATAATTAAATAGTTTAATAGAAGACATGGCAAACCATAAGTCATCATTGAAGAGAATCCGTCAGGAGCAGAAGCGCCGCCTGCACAATCGCTACTACGCAAAGACAATGCGTGTGGCTGTGCGTAAGCTTCGTGCTACTACCGAAAAGGCAGAGGCAGAGAAGCAGTTCCCAATCGTCCAGAAGATGTTGGACAAGCTGGCTAAGACCCGTATTATCCACAAGAACAAGGCTGCTAATCTCAAGTCCAAGCTTGCTCATCACATCAGCAAGTTGGCATAAGTAAGGAAGTTTACTCACACAGTCCATAGCTTAACTTCATACTTTTCACAAACGAGCAATGAACCATTAAGGTTTGTTGCTCGTTTGTCGTTTGTTGCATGCCGGCTGTCAAACGAGGTACACTACAGTTCGAATTCATTCAGCGTGTTCAGTGAATCTGTTCACAAGTGTGAATATCTAAATTCACAAGTGTGAACAGCTAAATTCACTAGAGTGAATATCTAAATTCACAAGTGTGAACAGATTCGTGCATCAGCATGATTAACTCCTTTATACGGCATGGGCTACTTCATTCTACGGCATGTGTAATCTCATTTGCTGTGAACAGTGATATGCCATATTTTAAGCACCACTTTTATGGTGCGTTTTTCTGACCAAATCCTATGCAAAGTCACCTTTTTTCATTACCTTTGCACCGTTATCAGACACACAAATAATGGAAGAAATCGAAAAGCAGAATGGCGGTAATTATTCCGCCAGCAACATCCAAGTACTTGAAGGCTTAGAGGCAGTACGCAAGCGTCCGGCCATGTATATAGGCGACATCAGTGAGAAAGGTCTGCACCACCTTGTATATGAGACTGTAGATAACAGTATCGATGAAGCTTTGGCTGGATATTGTACACATATAGAGGTTACAATCAACGAAGACAACTCCATTACCGTATTGGACAATGGACGTGGTATTCCAGTGGATATGCACGAGAAAGAGCATAAGAGTGCATTGGAGGTCGTAATGACTGTGCTTCATGCCGGTGGTAAGTTTGATAAAGGCTCCTACAAGGTGTCGGGCGGACTGCATGGTGTCGGTGTCAGCTGTGTGAATGCCCTTTCCACACACATGAAGAGCCAGGTGTTCCGTGATGGTAAAATATACCAGCAGGAATATGAAAAGGGTAAGCCTCTCTATGATGTGAAGGTTGTTGGCGAAACAACATTGCGTGGTACACGTCAGCAGTTCTGGCCAGATGACTCCATCTTCATTACCACTACATACAAGTATGATATCTTGGCAGCCCGTATGCGTGAGCTGGCATTTCTTAATGCAGGTATCACCATCACTCTCACAGATATGCGTCCTGATGAGGATGGCAACACGCGTAAGGAGGTCTTCCACTCTGCCGATGGATTGAAAGAATTTGTCCGTTACATAGACAGCACACGCACCCACCTTTTTGACGATGTCATCTATTTGAACACAGAGAAGCAGGGCATACCAATTGAGGCGGCTATCATGTACAACACAGCCTACAGCGAGAACCTGCATTCATACGTCAACAATATTAACACCATTGAGGGCGGTACACATCTGACAGGCTTCCGCATGGCCTTGACACGTACTCTGAAGAAGTATGCTGAGGACCACTGCACGAAGGAGCTAGAGAAGTTGGAGAAAAATAAGGTGGAGATTAGCGGAGAGGACTTCCGTGAGGGCTTGACAGCTGTTATCAGCATTAAGGTGGCTGAACCTCAGTTCGAGGGTCAGACCAAGACCAAGCTTGGAAACTCGGAAGTAGCTGGTGCTGTTCAACAAGCCGTGGGTGAAGCCTTGAACAACTATCTTGAAGAGCATCCAAAGGAGGCTAAACTGATAGTGGATAAGGTGATACTCGCTGCAACAGCGCGTGTGGCTGCCCGCAAGGCTCGTGAGAGTGTGCAGCGCAAGTCTCCGATGAGCGGTGGCGGACTGCCTGGCAAATTGGCTGACTGTTCAGACCGTGATCCGGCCCGTTGCGAGATGTTCATCGTGGAGGGTGACTCCGCAGGTGGATCTGCCAAGCAAGGTCGTAACCGTCATTTTCAGGCCATCCTGCCCATACGAGGCAAGATTTTCAATGTGGAGCGCGTTATGTGGCATAAAGCGTTTGAACATGAGGAGGTGAACAACATCATCCAGGCTCTTGGCGTACGTTACGGTCTTGGCGAGGATAGCAAGGAAGCCAACTATGACAAGCTACGTTATCACAAGGTTATTCTCATGACCGATGCCGATGTCGATGGCTATCACATCGACACCCTCCTGATGACTCTGTTCTATCGCTATATGCCCGAACTAATACAGCGTGGTCACCTGTTCATAGCCACTCCACCTCTCTATCGTTGCAAGAAAGGCAAGATTGAGGAGTACTGTTATGATGAGCGTGGACGCTATCAGTTCCTGCTGAAGTACAACGATGGTCAGGAGCAGGGCGTTTATACCCAACGATACAAAGGTTTGGGTGAGATGAACCCCGAACAACTCTGGGAGACCACCATGAACCCCGACACTCGTCTGCTGAAACAGGTGACTATTGAGGATGCAGCGGCAGCTGATTATGTGTTCTCAATGTTGATGGGTGAGGACGTGGGTCCGCGTCGTGAGTTTATCGAGAAGAATGCTAACTACGCAAATATCGACGCATAAGATACAAACTGAAAAACAAGTCCACCCATGCCTTTTTGAAAAAAGGGGCGTGGGTGGGCTTTTATCAATCCATTTCTCTTGCGAAGTGAAGGTATTATATTGAACAGGCTGCACTACAATGACCAGTCAGATGTTGTGAGTATATACACACGGCAACGAGGTACTGTGGGTTTTATGGTGAGACGGTCTCGTCGAGGCAAGGCTGGCAGTAGTGAGGCTGCGTTAGGTGCGCTATCAATGGTTGAGGTTGTATGGGATGAGCATGGAGGCGGCCTTCAGCGTCCCAAGGAGTTGTCGTTGTCGCATAGTTGGAGTAGTTTGCCTTTCCATCCTCATAAGACTGCTATGGTGCTGTTGTTGGCGGAATTTTTGTATAGAGCCTTGCGGTCAGAACAGGCCAATGAGAGCCTGTTTGATTATCTCACCAACGGCTTACAGTGGTTGGATGAGGCTGAAAGTGGCTATGCCAATTTCCATGTTGTGTTTTTAACTCACCTGACACGATATCTTGGCTTTCAGCCAAATATTACGGGATGGCGTGAGAATAGCTACTTTGATCTCCAGACAGCCTGCTTTGTGGATAGCCCGCCTGCTCATGACAATTGGTTGTCACCTGTCGAGGCAAGCCAGTTGCCGCTGCTCTTGCGTGTTGATGTGCGTTCAATGAGTCGTCTGGCATGGAACGGAAGATGGAGGCGACGTGCTCTGACCGTTCTGGCCCGCTACTATCGCCTCCATCTTGCGGAGTTCCCGGAAGTGCGCAGCATTGAGGTGCTGGCAGAAGTCTTTGATTAGCCTTTACATGTTGACTGTGAAGTCTATGGTGGCTTCAGGAGCTGTGGTATCTGTGATGGCGGGTTCCATCTCTATGTTTGCTGATTTCTCCTTGATTTGCTGGAGTTCCTCCTTCTTTCGCGACATGGTGGGTGTGTTATCTACCATTGAGATGACATCATCGTTGTCTATGTCGGCATCCGTAAAGATGTGGACGCGATACTTGCGACGTGTCTTGCTCTTCTCACCATCGGGGTAGTACTGCTCACGGCGTTCCACATTGTCAATGTCATTCTTTGCATCTTCTTCCTTCTTCTGTGCTGCTCTGATGCGCTCTATCTCGTCAATGCGTTCCTTCATCTTAGGCACGTTCTGCAGACCAAAGCCAGAGGCGAGCAGTGTGATCTTGATGCGCTTGCCCAGACCATCCTCAGTGCCGAGACCCCATTTGACCTCAATGTCGTCCATGCGGAACTTCTGCATGAACTCATTCACCTCGTTCATCTCCTCCATAGTCAGTTCCTCATCAGAGTTCTCAGTGCTGAAGGTGATGTAGAACAGTAGTTTCTTGGAATTGTAGATGTCGTTGTTGTTAAGCAGCGGGCTTAGCAGCGCATCGTTGAAAGCTTGGGTGACGCGGTTCTCGCCTTCGCCGAAACCTGTTGACATGATGGCTACACCACCATCCTTGAGTACCATGGTCACATCTTGGAAGTCTAGGTTCATGATACCTCGCATGGTGATTATTTCAGCAATACTCTTGGCTGCCACGCTCAATGTGTCATCGGCCTTGGCAAAGCCGTTGCGGATGGTCAGGTCTGGGTATATCTGACGTAGTCGTTCGTTGTTAATCACCAGTAGTGCATCGACATGCTTGGAAATCTCCTCTACACCGTCGAGTGCCTTGTCAATCTTCTTATTTCCCTCAAAGAGGAAGGGAATGGTTACGATACCGACAGTCAGAATGCCCATATCGCGTGCACACTGTGCCACTACAGGAGCTGCTCCGGTGCCTGTTCCACCACCCATGCCAGCAGTGATGAACACCATACGAGTGCCATCGTTGAACAGTTGTTTGATAAGGTCTATAGAGTCGAGAGCTGCTTGTTTGCCCTTGACTGGGTCGTTGCCAGCACCAAGGCCTTCTCCTAGCTGTAGCTTATTTGGCACGGGTGAGTCTTCCAGTGCTTTCTTATCAGTGTTGCAAAGCACGTATGTCACATCGTGAATACCCTCATTGTACATGTGTGTCACGGCATTGCCACCGCCACCGCCTACACCAACCACCTTGATAATGCTTGGTGTCTGAGTACTCATATTGAACTGAATACCGTCTAATTCGCTATAATTGTCTTCCATTGTTTTTGAAAGTGAAATGTGAAAAAATAGAGATTAACATAGCTTTGTCAACAGCTCTAAGTGTTGGGGTCTGTCACTTTAGTGACCATGTCACCGAAGCCCTTCCACAGTTTGGAGAATAAGCCTGGACGTTTTGGCAAGTCCTGTTCCACCTCCTGATCTGCTTTCTGTTCAGATTCTGTTGCAGCCTCTTCAGCTTTAGTCTCTGTAGCTACATCCGGCTTGGACTGCTCATCGGTGATGGGCTTGCGCACCACGCCTTCACCCTTTTCAGTCTCTGCTTGTGGCTGTACACTGATATTCTCGTCTTTCTCTTCTTCTTCGAAGAGTTTTGGTTCGAGAGGTATCTTGCTTGTGCACTCTTGGTCACCACGTCGCAACATGGAAATGAGGGTGGCTATGTTGTTGGATTGAAGGTCGAGCCTTAGGTTGGTATTGTAGCCGAGTGTAGTGGGCATCTGTCGAAGCACCACTTTCTTATCAAAATGCGACAGGTTGATGAATGCATTATCAATCTCAGGCATGTAGGCTGCTCCACCAGTGAAAACCACGCCAGCCAGCAGGCTGTCGGCATATCCTTTCAGCTGATGCCACACATTTTCCAAAATCTCTTGTTGACGGGCTGCTATGATGTCGCGTAGCTTCTCGCTTTCAATGCGGCGGTCTCCAGAGACATTTATCATTTCTGGCTTTTCGTTCAGCTTGTCATCTATATAAGCTTTGCCATACGTGCGTTTCAGCTTTTCGGCCTCATCAATCTCAACATGGAGCAGAGCTGCAATGTCGGTAGTGATGTTATGTCCGCCCAATGGTATGACAACTAGGTGGCGAAGCACGTTTTTCTCATAGACTACAATAGTTGTGGTTTCTGCACCAAAGTCAACGAGGGCGCATCCGGAGCGGCGGTCGGCTTCGGGTAGCAGGTAGCCAGCCAGAAATAATGGCGCGATGAACACGTCTGCAACTTCCACCTTGGCTCCTGTCATGCACCGATTGATGGCCTGACAAAGCGTACGGCGTGCAATGACGTTCTTGAAGAGTCCTTCAATACGGTCGGACTGTACGCCCACAGGCTCGTTGGTGGAACGTCCGTTGACAATATAGTCCTGCGGTAGCACCTCCAGTATCTCTGAGCCGGGATATTGTTGGTTGCTGTTGATTTCGCGTAGGCTGTCGATGATGTCATCCGTTATGGAGACCTTTACATCGAATTGTTTTGTCACTTTGTTGCCCACAGTACGAAGCGACTGTCCGCTTACGCCCACATAGGCTTTGTTGATGTACACCTTATGCCTCTCCTCCAAGCGTTGTACTATGGCATTGATGGCTTGTGTGGTTTTGTCATAGTTGTGAATAACACCCTTGAGTATCCAGTCTGTGACTGGCTCTTTCTCGTAGCCCAGCACGTTTAGGCTCCCGTCGGCCTTGCGCTGACCCAAGATGCCTCGAATGGCTGATGACCCTAATTCGAAGGCTACAATGTTCATTTCTGCTCCCATATATTCTGATTTATCGGTTTGTTAATCCTGTTTGTTCTTGTATTAATGTTTGGTACAAACTACTTGACCATCATATTTCAGGCTTATACGACTGTACTTCTCCCAGCCAGTGCGACTGATGCCTTCGCGGTAGAAGATACGCATACGTTCCAGCTTGTCGTCGATATTGGAGGTGTCTCCTAGTTCTATTATATGTGCACCTACACGTGGCGTGAGTTCTATGTCACCCTTGTTGTTGATATGTATCTCCTGTACTTGTGATGTCCAAAAGCTGTCGGTGTTAAGCTTAAGGGCTAAAGGGGTATAGAGAGGGCCTGCTTGAAGACTGTCCACATGACCAGTGAGTACAATAAGGTTGGAGGTATGGTAGCCGCGTGGCATGACATGGCCTTTATTGTCCAAATAGTAGTCTCGCCCGCTGTTGTCCAGCACGTGTAGAACTGGTATGCGTGGAGTGAGCATCATCACTATATGTCCCTCAGGTGTATAGTGGCATTGTGCCACATCTATGTAGGGATTGCTCCGCAACACTCTCTCCAGATGTGCTAGGCTTATGTTCTCCAAGGCCTGTCCTTCGGGGTACTCCTTCTCCTTGATGAGCATTGCCCTGACCTCGCTGTCGGTAACAAATCCTGTTTGGAACGGGTCGTTGATGAAGATGTCCAGTCCCGTGCATACCGCTTTGTCGCTCTTGTGATTGAACAGAGTGACGGCTAGTATGAAATAGATTGCCATACCCAACAGGGCGATAACCTTGGCTATAGTCTTTATTGTAGAACGCTGCATAGGCGAATTAAAGTGTTAGCTTTGTCTGACAAGCATTGCGATGCGGTCGGCATAGTTGTCGAGGTCGCCAGCTCCGAGGGTCATCAGCACATCGTAGTCAAGCTGTTTGACGCACTCCAGTACATCGTCTTTCCGTATGATGCGGGCTGGCACACCTTTTTGCAAATGACGCATAATTAGCTCACTGTCAACACCTGGAATGGGCTGCTCGCGAGCAGGATAAATCTCTGTCAGTATCACCTCGTCCAGTAGCGATAGTGCATCAGCAAATTCACGGTAGAAGTCACGTGTGCGGGTGTAGAGGTGAGGTTGGAATATGCCCACAATGCGCTTTCCAGGATATACTTGTCGGATGCTGGTTATGCTCTGACGCAGTTCCTCGGGGTGGTGGGCGTAGTCGCTGAGATATGCTTTTTCAGGTGTGCGTACATGGAAATCGAACCGTCTGTCAACTCCTCCAAATGACAACATGGCATTGCGTATCTCCTCTGCTGTCAGACCTGCTATCTGGGCTAGTGCCATAGCGGCGATGCCATTGTCTATGTTGATACCTACGGGTACACCGAGTTCCACATCGCAGATGTTTCCTAGGGGGGACACAAGGTCGAATACAATGCGACCATCGCCCATGCGAATGTTGGTGGCATGGAAGTCGCCTTCATTGCGGCTGTAACTGTAGGTCGTAACGCCTGGCTGGGTACGAGGTTTCATCTTCAATCCAGTGTGCAGCACTAGGTAGCCTCCTTCCTTGATGAGGCTTGTGTAATGACTGAAGCTTTCCAGATAGGCTTCTTCTGTGCCGTAGATATCGAGATGGTCAGGGTCTGTGGCAGTTATGACAGTGGCGTAGGGAGTGAGGTGATGGAATGAACGGTCGAATTCGTCGGCCTCAATAACTACGTAGTCGCTTTCTGCAGATAGCAGGTAGTTCGTGCCATAGTTCTTGGTTATGCCGCCAAGGAAGGCGTTGCAGCCTACATGACTTTGGTGGAGAAGGTGTGCTGTCATGGACGACGTCGTAGTCTTGCCGTGGGTGCCGGCTACGCAGAGACCCTTGTGTTCTCGGGTAAGGTTCCCTAGCACTTCTGCACGCTTCAGAATCCTGAAACCGTTTTGGCGGAAGTATGCCAGCTCGGCATGGTCGCCGGGGATGGCTGGCGTATATACTACCAAGGTTGTTGTCGGTTCCAGACAGATTTCAGGTACAAGGCTTAGGTCTTCACTGTAGTGAATGCTGGCACCTTCAGCTTCCAGCTCGCGTGTCAGAGGGGTGGGCGTGCGGTCGTAGCCAGCTACTGTCAATCCTTTTTGTATGTAGTAGCGGGCCAGTGCACTCATGCCTATACCGCCTATGCCTATGAAATATACTGCTTTTGTCATGTCCATGGCTTCTTGTTTCTTAAGTAGGTGTTCATAATTAGTTTAATGTATGATGGCAACTATTTGGATGCAGGTTTTTCTTTTCCTCCGAAGGAGCAGAGCGGGCTCTGTGACTGAGGAGAAAAGGAAAAGATGCGACAAAGAGTGACATCAGACATGA